>CAZBBD010000010.1:0-10510 GCA_964490315.1 uncultured Candidatus Saccharibacteria bacterium | reverse complement strand
CTTTGCCTATGTAGTCCGGACTAAAACCGGAGAAGAAAAACCCTTTTTTGAGGCTTTAACCAAGTTGGGGATTGAAACCAGAGTAAGGGACCTTCAGGAATTTTATGGAGGTTTGAAAAAAGCAGATTGGGATGTAGGAATTACGGTTGACGCCATCAGAATTGCTCCCTCGGTTGATACTATTGTTTTAGCTTCAGGAGATGGTGATTTTCTTCAATTGGTTGAATATTTAAAGAATCAAGGGAAAAGAGTAGAAATTATTGCTTTTGGAAGATCGGCCTCGGCTAAACTAAAGGAAGAAGCTGATGAATTTGTTGATTTAGAAAAAGAGCCGGAGAAATATTTACTTAAAAAATAATTTATGAATACTGAAAAATTTAAATTAGAAATTGGTGGTCAAGAATTAATAGTAGAAATTAGAAACCTGGCAGAGCAAACCAATGGCAGTGTTTTTATGCGTTACGGTGATACTATGGTTTTAGCCACAGTAGTGATGTCGAAATATGAAAAAGAGAGAATTGATTTTTTCCCCTTAACTGTTGACTATGAAGAGAGATATTACGCTGCAGGAAAAATTCGTGGTTCTCGTTACATCAAGAGAGAAAGCCGACCTTCGGATGAAGCCATAATCACCTCTAGATTAATTGATAGAGCGATTAGGCCAAGGTTTCCAGAAGGGCTCCGGAGGGAAGTTCAATTAGTAGTAACCTGTCTTTCTTGGGACGGAGAAAATGATCCTGATCTTTGTGGCTTATTAGCGGCTTCAACCGCCCTTTCTATTTCGGATATTCCTTGGGCAGGCCCCTTGGCGGTAGTAAGAATAGGTAGAGTTAATAATGAATGGGTCTTAAATCCCACCTATGCCCAAAGAGAGGAAAGCGAGATGGATTTAGTTTTAGCCGGGGTAGAAGAAGAAAAGGAAGTTTTAATTAATATGGTGGAGGGAAGTTTTGAAGAAGCTGAAGAAAAGTTAATTTTAGAAGGAGTAGAGTTTGCTCAAAAAAACCTAAAGAAGCTTATTGACTTCCAAAAAGAAATTATAAAAAAAATTGGGAAAGAAAAATTAGCTATAGCGTTTCCTGTTCCTAACTTAGAATTAGAAAATGAAGTTAGAGGGTTTTTAGGAAGAAGATTAGAAAATGCCCTTTTCCAAGAGAAAAAAACCGAAAGGATAGATGAAGTTAATAAACTAAAAGAGGAGCTTTCTGATCTTATCGAAAATGAATATCCAGAAACAGGAAAGGCAAGCTACGCAATAGGCTTTTTTGAAAAAGAAATTGAAAGATTGGTTCACCAAAACATTATCAAAGATGAAAGAAGGCCGGACGGAAGAAAACTGGACGAACTGCGAGAGATTGGTTGTGAAGTTGGGCTTTTGCCTAGAACCCATGGCTCTGGGCTTTTTTGTCGCGGCCAAACTAAAGCCCTTTCTATTCTTACCTTAGGAGCACCGGAAGATCAGCAATTATTAGAAGGAATGGAAATTGTTGGCAAAAAGAGATTTATGCACCATTACAACTTTCCGTCTTATTCTGTTGGAGAAATTAAACCAATGAGGGGACCGGGAAGAAGGGAAATTGGTCATGGGATTTTAGCAGAAAGGTCTCTTCTACCCTTAATCCCTACTTTTGATGAATTCCCCTATACCATTAGAATAGTTTCAGAAATTCTTTCTTCAAATGGTTCAAGTTCTATGGCTTCGGTTTGTTCTTCTTCTTTGGCCTTAATGGATGCCGGGGTACCGATCAAAAGACCAGTGGCTGGGATTGCCGTTGGTTTAATGAGCGATAAAAATGATTGTAAAATTCTAACCGATATTCAGGGACCGGAAGATCATTATGGAGATATGGATTTCAAAATAGCAGGAACCAGAAAGGGGATGACTGCTATTCAAATGGACGTTAAAATAAAAGGAATCACTAAAGAAATTTTAAAAAAGGCTTTAGATTTAGGCAAAGAAGCGAAAGAACAAATTTTAAACAAAATGGAGAAAGTGATACAGAAACCCAGAACCCAACTTTCTCCTTATGCTCCCAGAATTTTAACTCTTCAAATTAACCAAGATAAAATTAGAGACGTAATTGGCCCTGGAGGAAAAGTCATTAACGAAATTATTGAGAAAACGGGGGTGTCTATTGATATTCAACCCTCGGGTTTAATTTATATTACTTCAGAAAAAGAAGAAGCAGCTAAAAAAGCAGTAGACTGGATAAAAAACATTACTAGAGAGGTTGAAGTTGATGAAGTTTTTCAGGGCAAAGTTAAAAAAATTTTAGATTTTGGAGCATTTGTTGAAATTTTACCGGGCCAAGAAGGCCTAGTTCATATTTCGCAGCTTGCCCCTTGGAAAGTAGAGAAGGTTGAGGATATAATAAAGGTAGGAGATGCAGTTTCTGTTAAAGTAATTTCTATTGATAATCAAGGAAGAATTAATCTTTCTTTGAAAGGAACTAATTTAAAAAAATAAGTTTAGGCCAAAATAATTATGCCGGAAGAAGATAGAAAATTTTTCAAAAAGGAAGAGATTAGAACTATGCAAAAGGATATTGCCAGGCTTAAGAATGGAAAGGAAAAAGAGGAAGTTCCTAAAAAAGAAATGGGGGAGGAAATTGAAAAAATAAGAAGAGAAGCTGAAGCGGTTCGGGCTAAAGCACTAACAGAAGAAAGAGAAAAGAGAGCCGGAGAGGCAAAAAGAAAAGCTGAAGAAGATCAAAGAAAGATTGAAGAGACAAAAAAAAGAGCCGAAGAAGAGAAGAATAGAAGAATAGAAGAAGAAAGGAGAAAAGCTGAAGAAATTAAAGAGAAAATAGAGACGAAGAAAGAAAGCGCAGAAGGGGAAAAAAGAAGAGAAAAAATTGAAGAAGAAATTAAAAAGCAGGCGGAAGAAATAAGAAAGAACACAGAGGAAGAAGCAAAAAAAGCAATAGAGGAAGAAAGAAAGAAAAAAGAGGAAGAGGAAGAGGAAAAGAGGAAAACCGAAGAAGCTCGAATAGAAGCAGCAATAAAAAGGAAAAGAGAAGAAGAAGAAACTCAAAGGAGAATTTTAGCAGAAGAAAAAAGAAAAAAAGAGGAAGCTGAAAGAAAAATTGAAGAAGAAAAAAGAAAGGGAGTAGAAAAAAAAGAGGATTTAGAAAAAGAAAGGATTGAAATAGAGAAAGGGCTTAAGGTTTTTCCGAAGGAAAAACAGGTTTTAGAGAACGAAAAAAGCTCTATAAGTTCGGAATTAATTCAAATTAAAAAGGATTTAGAAGAAGTTGTAAAAAGAAAAACAGAAGCAGATCAGAAATTGAAATCTATTCGAGAGCAAGAAGAAGCATTACAAAGAGCCGAAAAAAGAGATTTCGAAAAAGAAAAAGAAGCTGAAAAAGAAAGATGGAACTTAGAGGAAATAAGAAAGGAGAGTTAAAATAGGAGGTGGGCCGTAGAAGAAAAAAAGAGGAAAAACGAACAAAGAATTGAAGAAATTAACCAGAATTACCAAAAACTTTTAAGCCATGAGCAAAATTTAAAAAAGCAATTAAAAGAAGTTTTAAATGCCCTAGAAGTTATAAAAGCAAAAGAAGAGGAAGAGATATTAAAAAAAGAAGTTGATAAATTTCCAGAAAGAAAAAGAGAAATTGAGCTTAAAAAAGCTGGTTTAAATAGAAAGAAAGGAGATGCCCAGAGAGTTTTAGATGAAATTTTGAAAAAAGAAAAACAAGTTGAAGAAAAAATAAAATTAACCGTGGAAAGAGAAAGATTAACGGAAGAATCCTCTCAAAAAACGAAAATAGAAAAAGAGAGAAGAAAAATGGAAGGTGAAAGAAGAAAAATTGAAACGGAGAAATGGAGCACTGGAAATTTAATTAAAAAAATAGAAAACGAACTAAAATTAGTAGATTTAGATTATCAAGAAATTTTGGAGAAAGAAAATAAAGTAAGGCGAAAGATAGAAGAGATAACTGGAAAAGGCGTGGTTAAGGAAAAGGAAAAAGAAAAAGAAAATATCTGCCCCCATTGTGGAATTAAAGTTAAACCAGGTTTAAGATTTTGTCCACAGTGCGGCAAAAAATTATGAAAATTTGCCCTTATTGTAAGAAAGAGGTTTCGGAGGCTGACAAGTTTTGTGGCTGGTGCGGTAAAAAATTGCCGATAGAACCAACTCTAGAAGAGCCGATTGAAGAAGAGCCAATTAAAGAAGAGCCAATTAACGAAGAAAAGGGGGTATTAGAAAAAATAAGAGAGAGGGCTAGAGAAGAAGAACTGGAAAGAAAAAGAATGGGAGAAAAAGAAAGAGAGGGAAAAAGAGTAGGACTAATTAGAGAAAAGGCGAAAATAGAATTAGAAGAAAGACAAAAGATTAGGTCGGGAAGAGAACAACTAATGGAAAAACTAACTAGGGCTTCTTCAGAGGAAGTAAAGAGAAGGGAAGAGTTTTTAAAAAGGTTGGGAATGAAAAAAGGCAAAAAGCCAAAAGAAGAAATTCCCACTCCCCTTAAAATAAAAGAGAAAGAAGTGACCTTCAGACCCCTTCCCCAAAAACCTTCTTTTAAACAAAAACTTTGGGTTAGAGTTTTAATTGCACTTTTCCTTTTAGGAATTTTAGCTGCAATCTTCACTTTTTGGTATTGGTATTTTATAGTTAATAAATAAAGCCCTTGAGCGCTCTGTGTATTCTAAAGTGTTTAAACAATTCTTAACTAAAAAAATTAAGGAAAAATTAGAAAAAGAGAAAGATGCTCTTGAAAAAGAACTTCAGAGATTTGCTAAAAAAGATAAAAAATTAGAAGGAGATTGGAACACTCGTTACCCCCACTGGGGCGGAGAAGCAGGAAGTGCTAGTCTGGAAAAAGCAGCAGATGAAGTAGAGGAATATTCTACTCTTTTACCAATTGAATATTCTTTAGAAATCAGACTGAGAAATATTAATTTAGCTTTAGAGAAAATTAAAAAGGGTAAATACGGACTTTGCGAAAAATGCGGGAAGAAAATTGATAAAGAAAGGTTGAAAGTCTGTTCTGAGGCTAGGTTTTGTCGAAAATGTCAAAAGTAGTTTCAATAAAATAGTGAATTGTATTTAAAAATGTTAGAAAAAATAAAAAAGAAATTTAAATTATTCGTCTCTTTCTTTAAAGGGATGGGGTTATCTGAGTCCCTGGCTTTAACATTAGTTCTTTTGGGTGGTATTTTAATTCTAACTCTTTTTATCATAGTTATTATATTCGCCTTACCTAAAACAAAGTTAGAGATAGAGCTCTCTGGGCCAGAAACGGCAAAAGTAGGGGAGCTAATAACTTATGCTGTAAGTTGTAAAAATACGGGTAACGTCACTTTGAAAAATCCAGAACTGGTTTTCAATTATCCGGCTTATTCTTTTCCGGAAAAAGGAGGGTTAATAGAAAGGGTGGAACCAGAACAATTCAAAGGTTCTCTTGAGCCAAAAGAAGAAGAAACCTTCTATTTCAAAACTCGCCTTTTAGGAACTATTGGAGAAAAAGAAGAAGCTAAATGTTGGTTAAATTACAACACAAAACATAAAACTTCTCAGGTATCTAAGGTCGCTACTTTCTCTACCCAAATTTCAGAAGTCCCTATAGACTTAGAACTGGACCTTCCTTCTAAAATTCCAATCTCTCCAGAAACAGAAACTGAATTTAAATTTAGAGTAAGGTATGCCTCTTTTATTGACTATTCTTTTTCTAACTTAAAATTAAAAATTGATTATCCTCCTGCTTTTAGTGTAAAAGAATCCAAACCTGAACCAATAGAAGAAAATCAATGGGAAATCCCAACCTTAAAGAAAAACGAAGCAGGAGCAGTTGAGATTTGGGGGAAATTTCCCCAAAACCAGGAAATCGGGAAAGCGATGGACTTCAGCGCCCAACTATTTCTTACTATTTCTGGAAAAGAAGTTTTATTGAAAGAGGTTACAAAAAACTCTCTAACCTATAACCCTGTTTTCCTTGTCTCTCAAAAGATTAATGGCAAATCAGAATATTTCTCTTCCCCTGGCGAAAAACTCCATTATCAGGTTTATTTTAAAAATATGCAAGAAAAACCCATGAGAGATTTGGTTCTGATTTCGGTATTAGAAGGAAATTTATATGATCTCTTTACCATACAATGTCCGAAGGGTGAGTTTGAATTAGGAGATAATTCAATTACCTGGAATGGGGAAAAAGTTTCTGAACTCCGATATCTTCAGCCGGGTGAAGAGGGAGAAGTAGAGTTTTGGGTTGGTCTTAAATCAGACTATAAACAAGAAAATATATCTGAAACTAATGCTATTATTAAAAATAAAATATCTCTGGGAGGATTTGAGGAAGAATTTAGAAGTAAAGTCAATTCAAAAACAGAGATAGAGCAGGAAGGATATTTTCGAGATAAATATGGTTTTTTTGAGAATTCTGGCGACCATCCACCCAAAGTAAACGAGGCCACTACTTATACTATCGTTTGGAGAATTAAGAATTATTACAACCTATTGGAAGACATAGAAATTAAAGCGCCCCTTCCTCCTCAAGCTAATGTCAAGAGCATTGGATCTGTCCCCAAAGGAGAAATCAGAATTAAAGGGGGACACGTGCAAGAAGTTGTTTATCCGGGAATCCCAGCTAATTTTAAATTTGAGCATAATCTATGTTATCAGATGAATTCAAATGAGGTTAAGTATTTGCAAATCATTCTAAAAAAGGAGGTTCCTAACGTTTATCCTGAGGAAGTCGGGGCTACTGGCTACTTTGGACGAATTACCTTTAATTCAGTAATTGAATTTCAGGAAAAATATCCAAAGGAAATATTAGAGCCTCAAGGTTTAGAATTAGGCACAGGTTATGTTGATGAATTTACTCGATTGAAACTTGATGAATTATTAACTAAGGGGGTTTCGGTTACCTCAAATGAAGTAATTTGGGAAATTAAAAGAATAGAGCCAGGAGTAGGAATTTCTTCTGAGCCCTGGCTAGCAGCTTTTCAAATTAGTTTCACCCCCACTTTAGCCCAGAAAGAAAAAGTAGCCGAATTAGTTGGCGAAATTACATTTTCAGGAAAGGATCAATGGACCGGAGAAATTTTTTCGGCAAAAGATGAACCGATTGACACCACTTTACCGGACGACCTTACCGCAAAAGGAGAAGGAAAAATTCGCTAAATGGCTTTAATTAATATGCCTTCGAAAGTATTCTCAGCAGCTGTTGTCGGGTTAGATGCTCAAATTATTGAAGTAGAAGTTGATGCCTCATACGGATTGAGGCATTTTGAAATTGTAGGCCTGCCAGACAAAGCGGTGGAAGAATCAAAAGAAAGAGTAGGGACAGCCATTGAAAGTTCTGGCTTTCCATCTCCCCATCATCAGCCTCAAAGAATTTTAGTTTCGTTGGCTCCAGCCGATTTAAAAAAAGAGGGTTCTTTATATGATTTACCGATTGCCTTGGGTTATCTTTTGGCAGCGAAAAAAATTAAATTTGATTCTCAAAATAAAATTTTTTTAGGAGAATTAGCTTTGGACGGAAGATTAAGGTCGGTTAAAGGAATCCTTTCTTTGGCTTTAGTCGCAAAAAATAAAGGCTGGGACGAGATGATTTTACCAAAAGAAAACGCTTCCGAAGCGGCTTTAATTAGGGGAATAAGAATAATCGGAGTAGAAAATTTAAAAGAAGCTATTGGTTATTTAGAAAAAGAAAAAGAAATTTTGCCTTTTAAAATAAAAACAGAAGATTCTTCAGAAAGGGTTGATTATCCTTTAGATTTAGGTTTTATCAAAGGCCAGGAATATGCCAAAAGAGCTTTAGAAATTGCTGCTGCCGGCAGCCATCACTTGCTGATGATGGGGCCGCCCGGGGCAGGGAAAACCCTTTTAGCCAAAGCCCTTCCTTCCATTTTGCCCAAACTTTCTTTTGAAGAATCGTTAGAGGTAACGAAAATTTATAGCATAGCTGGATTACTTCCAACTAAAAACCCCTTGATTAATTTAAGACCTTTCCGTTCCCCTCATCATACTTCATCTGAAGTAGCTTTAATTGGGGGAGGCAACCCGCCTCGGCCAGGAGAAATTACTTTGGCTCATCGGGGAGTTTTATTTTTAGATGAATTTCCAGAATTCCACCGGGATGTTTTGGAAAGTCTAAGGCAGCCGATTGAGGAAGGTAAAATTACCGTATTAAGGGCAAAACATTCCTTAACCCTGCCAGCTAGATTTACTTTGGTAGCGGCAAGCAATCCTTGTCCTTGCGGCAACTATGGGGACCCGGAAAAGAGATGCACCTGCACCCCCTCCCAAATCCAAATGTATCGAAGGAAACTTTCTGGCCCCTTAATAGATAGAATTGATCTTTTGATTAATGTTCCTGCATTAAAATATGAAAAATTAGCCGCCCCAGAACTTGAAAATTCTTCAGCCAAAATTAGAGAAAGGGTAGAAAAAGCGCACCAAATTCAAAAGAAAAGATCCACCCCGTCAGATAATAAACATCTAACGGGGCTGGCTAATTCAGAAATGGAAATTCCTCAGATTAAAAAACACTGCCAGGTTGACTTAAAATCCCAGAATCTTTTAAGGAATTATGTTGATTCTGGAAGGTTGTCTGCCCGGGGCTATCATCGGGTTTTAAAAGTAGCCAGAACCATTGCTGATTTAGATTATTCAGAAAATATTTCTTTTAATCATCTTTCTGAAGCCTTAATGTATCGAGTAAGAGAAGGGTAAAAAGATTTAATTTAAAAAATCAAAATAGCCGCGGAAGCGGCTTTTTCTAATTTCTTAGTAAAAATATGTTTATTTAGCAAAAGGATTTTCAGCTCCCCTTACCTCAAAATGTAAATGGCAGCCAGCAGATCCTGCTGGAACAGTATAACCGGTATGACCTATTAAACCAATAAGGGCACCTTGAGAAACTCCTTGGCCCGGAGCAACCAAAATGTCTTGTAAATGAGCGTAAAGAGTAACCACTCCATTGGGGTGTAAAATCCGAACATAGTTCCCGTATTGTTGGCCGCGCCCAATTTTTTGCACTTCTCCTCCGGCAGCAGCATAAACTGGTTCACCGCAGCTAATCCCCTGGTGGCTAAAATCTATAGCATTGTGCCACATACCGTGAAGCCCTTGAGTAATATGACAGGGAGGAGAAATCGGGCAAATAAAATAACTGGAAGCAATTGGAACCTGAGAAAAAGTATATTGTTTTGAAGGAAGAGATGGTATCACTCCATCCGGAATAATTAAAATATCTCCAATAAAAATATCTGCTTCACCAGAAAGATCGTTAAAAGAAATTATATCTTTACTTTCAGCTTTATAAGTTTCGGCAATTTTACCAATAACATCTCCAGCCCTAACCTGGTGAATTACCCCAGAAACTGGCAAAATAATCAATTCTTGACCAGATTTAATTGTTGAGGATTTGCTTAGATTATTTGCCCAGAGTAAAGTATTTAAAGAAATATCAAATTTTTTGGCAATTTGCCAAAGGCTATCTCCTGATTCAACAGTATATTTAGTAACTTCTCTTGGAGTTTCTAATTCTCCTCCAATTAAACTTCCTAAAACTTGAGGGGTAACTTTCACCGGAGGAGCAACTCCTACTAAGCTACTTTTTTGAATTAAGAGAAAATCTGGCGATTCTATCGGAGTTTTTTTGTTTTGGCTAAAAAATAAATCCTGCTCTGAAATCTTATTTGATTCTATTTGATTAATAAGAGGTTTTAAAATGGAACCACTATTTAATAGGATTAATCCAAATAAAACAATTGAAACTATCTCTAAATAGAAAAGGGGATTCTTAAGGGATCCCTGATGAAAATGTAATCTTTTTAAATTTTTAGGTAGTTTAGGAATAATTTTGATTCTCTTTAATTAGACCTTTTTTAAATTTACCTCTTTCTAAATAAGTAGTCAAGCCCTTATGCGCAACCGCTTTTTTATATTAAAATAAGCTAATGGGTCTAACTTCAAAAAAAGAAATTAGAGATTTGTTAAAAAAGCATAAAGTTCATCCTTCAAAAAGGTTTGGTCAGAATTTTTTAATTGACAAATCGGTTCTTAAAAAAATTATTAAAGCGGCTAATTTAAAATCAAAAGATACGGTTTTAGAAATTGGGCCAGGAATTGGAACTTTAACTATTGAGTTGGCTAAAAAGGCAAAAAAGGTAATTGCTGTTGAAAAAGACCCGAAGATGGTTGAAATTTTAAAAGAAACAACAAAGGGTTTTAAAAATATAGAAATTATTCAAGCAGATATTTTAAAAATTAATCTTAATTACTGGTTACCGGTTACTGGTTACTATAAAATTGTGTCAAACCTACCTTATTACATTGCCGCACCCGTAATTAGAAAATTTCTTGAGAGTAAAATTCAGCCAAAATTAATGGTTTTGATGGTTCAAAAAGAAGTGGCTCAAAGAATTTGTGCTTCACCTCCTCATATGAATTTATTGGCAGTTTCGGTTCAATTTTATGCAAAACCGGAAATTGTTTCTTATGTTTCCAAAAAATCTTTCTGGCCTATTCCAAAAGTAGACTCAGCAATCATTAAAA
>CAZBBD010000009.1:0-10537 GCA_964490315.1 uncultured Candidatus Saccharibacteria bacterium | reverse complement strand
GCCTTTCTCCTTACGGCCAAAATCTGGACATTTTATTAAGTAAGAAAGATTATATTTTAGACAGAATGGTGGAAGCTGGCTTTATTACCAAAGAAGATGCTGAAAGAGCGAAGAAAGAGGAGATAAAATTTTCTGAAATTCGTTCCCCAATCAAAGCCCCCCACTTTGTAATGGAAGTAAAAAAATATTTAGATGAAAAATATGGAGAAGATTTTTTAAGAGAGGAAGGGTTAAATGTTTATACTACCTTAGATTGGGATCTTCAGCAACAGGCAGAAAAAGCAATTAAAGAAGGAATGGAGATTAACGAAAAACACGGGGCATTTAATGCCTCTTTGGTAGCAATTTCGCCAAAGACCGGACAAATTTTAGCTATGGTTGGATCTAAGAGCTGGTTTGTAGATCCTTATCCAGAAAATTGTATTCCTGGCTTAAACTGTTTATTTGAACCAAAGGTTAACGTAGCTACTTACAGAATAGGCCGCCAGCCTGGATCTGCTTTTAAGCCTTTTGTTTATTTCACTGCCTTTAAAAAAGGGCATGACGACGAAACAGTGGTGATAGACGAGGAAACCAATTTTGGAGTTTGGGGCGGCAAAGAATATGTTCCCCAAAACTTTGACAAAAAGTTCCACGGAGAAGTTACTCTTCGAGAGGCTTTAGCTCAATCTATTAATATTGTTGCAGTAAAGGTTCTTTTAGACCTAGCCGGGCTAGAAGACGGCATTAAAACTGCTAGAGACTTAGGAATTACCACCCTAAAACCCCCTTATGGACCCTCAATAGTTTTGGGAGGGTGGGAAGTAAAATTATTAGAGATGACTTCTGCTTACGGAGTTTTTGCTGCCGAGGGGCTAAAAATACCTCCAAGTTATATTTTAAGAATTGAGGATTCTAAGAAAAACATCCTTGAAGAAAATAAAAAAACCCCAAAAAGAGTTTTAGAAAAAGAACCTTGCCGACTGCTCAATGATGTTTTATCAGACAATGAAGCCAGAGCTCCTTTGTTCGGCTTAAGGTCTCCTTTGTATTTTGAAAATTATCAAGTGGCAGCAAAAACCGGAACTACTCAAAACAATAAAGACGCTTGGACTATCGGCTATAGCACCTCTGTTGTGGCTGGGGTTTGGGTGGGGAATAACGACAACTCTCCGATGGAAAAAAGATTAAGCGTATTGGTTTCTTCTCCGATTTGGAAGAAGTTTATGGACGAAGCTTTAAAAAAATATCCTCCAGAAAATTTTAAAAAACCCGAGAAATTAGAAGAATAATTTTAACTGGCCTTAATGGGCATCACTACATAAATATAAGTAGAGTCACCAATTGGCTTTAAAACTACTGGCCCATCTTCTCCATTAAACTCAAGGGTTACCTCTGGGCTTTTTATGTTTAAAAGCCCGTCAATAAGAAAACGGTAATTAAAAGAAACTTCCACGCCCTCTCCTTCTATTTTTCCTAATAAAAAACTTTGGTATTCTCCTAAATCTGGGTTCTGACTATAAAACTCAACTTCGTTTTTTTTAGGATTAATTTTAAATTTAACTTCGCTGATTTTCCCACTAAATAAACTAGCTGATTTTATCTGGTTTAAAAATTCATTTTTAGGGAGAATAACTTTAGTTTTATACTTTTTAGGGATAATATCTTGGTAATTTGGGTATTCTCCTTCAACTAATTTAGACATGAGTTGGATTTGGGGATGAGTGGTTTCTATCATTGGGAACTCAAATTGAATTTGGTTTTGAGAAAAAAAGATTTTAATATCTCCCTTTTTTTCTCCGAAAATATTAATAATCTCTTTAGCGGTCCTTTGAGGAAGAATGATAGAGTAGTTTTTAAAATGAGCATTAGGGAAATCGGAGTCTAAAAAAATAGTTTTTTCTCCTAAACGGAAAGAGTCGGTTCCGGTTATTTTTATAGAATTTTTCTCAAACAAAAGGTAAATCCCAGAAATTTCCGGCCTAGCAGTTGAGAAAGTCGGGATGTCTACCACCTGACTTAAACTCTGGCAGAAAGTATTACTGTTAATACTAATACTTTCACTACTTTCTATTTTAGGAATAATTGGAAAATTTTCAGTGTCAGCACTTTTAAGGCGAGCTTTATAATTATTACATTCTATATTTAAAAACGAATCTTTTAATTCTAAAAGAACAGGTTTATTTGGGAGGAGATTTATAAAATTTGATAAAGGTTTAGCTAAAGTTGTTATTTTACCTTCCTTTTCTACTTTAACTAAGGACCACCAATTTATACCTATTTCTAAATTAGTAGTAGTTAGATTTATAAAATTTCCTTCAGTTTTAATGAGTATATTTTCCAATATAGGCAGACTTAAAGATTTAGTTGAAATTCTCTCAACAATCCCAATTCCATCTCTTAATTTATCCTTTAAAATTAGAAGTTTCATTATTATTAAGTTAGTGGATTGATAAAATATTTATCTTAAATAGGGGAAAAATAAAGGATGGAAAAAATTATTAAAAACTGAGGATAAGTAAAGTTTTAATTTTTAAATAAATTATTCCACCTTATTTCCTCTATTTATTAACAATATTTACTTAGATCATAAACCTTATTATAAATTAGAAATATTCTGTTTTATCAGATTAATCTCTTCGTTCAAATTTTCATTTTTCTCTAATTCTTTAGTGATCTTTTCATAAGAATGGATAGCAGTAGTGTGGTCTCTCCCTCCAAATTTTCTTCCAATAAAAGGAAAAGAAGATTTTAGTTCTATCCTTAATAAATACATGGCCACTTGGCGAGGGTTAACAATTTCTTTTTTTCTAGAGTTTGATGAAAGATCTTTTTCTTTAAGGTCATAAAACTCAGATACGGCCCGAATTATTTTTTTAGGTGTAGTTATTCTGTCTGGGGAAAGAATTAATTTTTTAAGTAAGGTTTCTGTAATTTCTAAATTTGGAGGTTGATTGTTTAGTTTTTGGTAAGCTATTAGTCTAATTAGAGCTCCCTCTAGCTCTCTTATGTTTCTTTGAATTTTCGAAGCGATATACCCTAAAACTTCTTCTGGAAATTCAACCATTCTTTCTTTAGTTTTTGTTTTAAGGATGGCTATCCTTGACTCATAGTCAGGATAACTAATATCAGCTATCATCCCTCCCTCAAAACGAGATCTCAGCCTTTCGGTTAAAGCCTGGATTGCTTTTGGGGGTCTGTCTGAAGAAAGAATAATTTGTTTATTTTTTTCATATAAATTATTAAAAAAATGAAAAAACTCTTCTTGGGTTTTTTCTTTTCCTGCTAAGAAATGAACATCATCAATTACCAAAACATCAATCTGTTGAAGTTTCGATTTAAAGTTTTCAATATTTCCATTTCTAATTGAGGCTACTATTTCCGAGGTAAACTTTTCGGAAGGAATGTATTTCACTTTTTTTGAAGGAAGATTTTTTGCTACTTCGTTTCCGATCGCTTGTAGAAGGTGGGTTTTCCCCAAACCCACTCCTCCGTAAATAAACAAAGGATTATAAACCAACCCCGGGCTTTTTGAAACCCCCAAAGCTGCTGCTTGGGCTAATTCATTAAAAGAACCAACCACAAAACTATCAAAAGAGTAGCGAGGATTAAGATTTGTTTCTTTGTCAACTTTAAATTCTTTAAATTCAAGTTGCTCGGTTTCGGGCAAACTAACCGCCGTTTTTTTTACACTGGCTTTGCCTACCTGATATTTTACTTCTTTAATTCCCTCGTCTAAGCTATGTAGGGTCTTTAAAATAGGCTTGTTGTATTTATTTTCTAACCATTCTTTGGTAAAAGAATTAGGCACCGAAATTATTACAGAGGCTTCTTTTTTTAAGATAATTTCAGTATCTTTAAACCAGGTAGCAAAATTAGCCTGAGAGATATTTAATTGAATCTGAGCAAGTACTGCTTGCCAAAGTTCTTCCTTTTTCATAATAACAACTTAACTGATTATATTATATCATATGTCAAAATAGGAATAAATCAACTACAAAAGTTCTATTTTGTTAATAAACTGAGGAAAAACTGTGAATATTATTTAAGCCGTTGACTCTTTGTTAATTTAATATTAAAATTAAAAAATATGAGCATTACCTATCAGCCTAAAAAAAGAAAGAGAAAAAAAACCCATGGTTTTAGAATTAGAAAAAAAACAAAAGGGGGACAAGGGATTTTAATTAGAAGGAGAAGGAAAAAAAGGCGGAGATTAACGGTCTAATTATTTCTATGTTGCCGGAGGAAAACCGACTTAAAAAAGATAGAGATTTTGAAAAAGTTTTTAAAGAAGGTAAGGGTTTTAAAGAAGACTTTTTGTTTTTAAAAATAAAAAAGAATAATTTAAAAATAAGTCGGTTTGGGTTTGTTGTTTCTCAGAAAATTTCAAAGAAAGCTATAATAAGAAATAAAATAAAAAGAAGATTAAGCGAATTAGTTAAGTTTAAGCTTAAAGAGGTTAAAAAGGGAATCGACGTTTTAATTATCGCTATCCCAGGGTTAGAAACAAAAGATTTTTGGGAAACTGAAAAGACATTAAATGGTTTATTTAGAAAATCAGAAATTATAAAAAATAAAATATGAAATTAGTATTAAAAATAATTAAGTTTTACCAAAAATTTGTTTCCCCGATTTTCAGCCAAAATTGTCGCTTTTATCCCACTTGTTCAGAGTATACTTGTTTAGCAATCAAAAAATACGGCTTAGTCAAGGGAATCTGGAAGGGGATGAAACGAATTTCAAAATGTGCCCCCTGGAGTTTAGGGGGAGTAGATTTGCCCTAATTTAAAACTATGGAATTATTAGCTAGTGCCTTCAACTTAATATTATGCCAGCCCTTATTCAATGCTTTGGTTTTACTTTATCAATATTTACCGGGCCATGACTTCGGGATAGCAATAATTGTTTTAACGATCATCATCAGATTGATCCTTTACCCCTTAATGGTCCAGTCTATAAGGTCTCAAAAAGTGTTGAGCGAGCTACAACCAAAAATTCAGGAAATTCAGAAAAAAAATAAACAAAACAAAGAAGGACAGGGCCGGGCAATGATGGAATTATATAAAAAAGAAAAAATTAATCCTTTCGGCGGCTGTCTTCCCCTGCTTATTCAATTGCCAATTTTATATGCTCTTTTTTATATATTTAAAGATATTTCTCCAAGTGCGCTTGAAAAAACATTAGAGAAAATACTATATCCTTTTCTCTCCCACCCTGGCTCAATCAACACGGTTTTTTTGGGAACAATAGATCTTGCCCAACCATGCATAGTTTTAGCAGTTTTGGTCGGGATAACTCAATTTTTTCAGACAAAAATGATTACTCCCAAAGCCCAGAAAAATAAACAAAAAGAGGGAATGGCTCAATTTTCAGGGATGATGCAAAAGCAAATGCTTTATTTTTTCCCAATTATTATCGTTTTTATTCTTTTGAGGTTGCCGGCAGCACTCGGTTTGTATTGGCTGGTCACTACTTTATTTTCTATTTTCCAACAACATTTAATTTTTAAGAAACCTAAGGCGACGAGGACTTCGTCCTCATCTTCACCTTCGCTTACCTGAGCGTAGCGAAAGGCGGAAAAGAACAGAATGTTCTTTGACCCATAAGTGGAAGCTCGGCATATGAATCAGCAAAATCTTGAAGAAATTAAAAAAATTACTGAAGAGTTTTTTAAAAAAACTACCTTTAGTGTTGAAATTGAAATTTTACCTCAAGAAGAACTTACTCTTTCCATTAACCTAAAAACTGCTGAGCCTCAAATTTTAATCGGAGAAAAAGGTCAGACCTTGGCTGAAATCCAGCATTTATTAAAAGCAATATTAAAAAGGAAGATAAAAGAATCTTTTTATCTTAATTTAGATATTAGTGATTATAAAAAGAAAAAAATTGAATATTTAAAAGAATTAGCTCATTCAACGGCTGATGAAGTAGCATTAATTAAAGAAGAAAAAAGTTTAGCTTCAATGCCGGCTTACGAGAGAAGAATTATTCATTTGGAATTAGCTGAAAGAAAAGATGTAATCACTGAAAGCGTTGGTACGGAGCCAGAAAGAAGGGTGGTGATTAGGCCCCATCCTTAATTTAAATTGATAAACTTTTTTATTTCTTCTTAATTTATTGTTTTTAGAACTAAGAAGAAATTTTGCAAAAAAATACCCTAACCGGGTTTTTTATTTATTAAATTTTCTGTTTTTATTTAACTAGTGCTGCTTTAGCCTTCCTTATTTTTGCTACTTCTTCTGGGGCAGTGGTGATAAACTGGTCTTCAGAATAAGAAGCTACTGCTCTGAGAGCTACATGTTTTTGGCCAGCAAAAAACAATCCTTCTCCTACTGCTGCTTCTAATAGCATATATTTTTCTTCTTCGGTTAGATTAAAGGTTTTTTGGACTACATTAATCGTAGCTGAACTCTGTTTCATTAAAAGCTGTAAAGAAGAATTAGTAATGATGGGTTGACCATAACTGGATTTCATAAAATCATTAACGTCCTGGGTAATGGTGGTTACTCCTAACCAGTATTTTCTAGCTCTTTTACAAATTCCATATAAAAATGAGGCACTGTCTTCAGATTGCATTAACCACCAAGCCTCATCAATAACTAAAATTCTTTTCTTAAGTTCAGCTCTAATCATATTCCAAATATATCTCATAATAATAAATATCGCCATTGGCCTTAGCCCATCTTCCATATCTCTTATCCCAAAAACCACCAGATTTTTATCCAAAGAAATATTGCTGGGTTGGTTAAAGAAATTAGCATAAGTTCCGGTGGTGAATTTTCTTAATCTAATAGCTAAAGATTCTCCTCCCTCCATCCCTTTTAAAACTGCTTCTAAGTCTTGCATTAAAGGAACTCTTTCTTTCCACAACTTAGGGTCAGTTTCTAGAGTAATATCTTTGGCGGCATAAGTTTCAGTTAAAGCCTGATCCATAATCGCATCTTCTTCCGGGGTTAATCCTCCCAGCATAATTCTCATTAAACCTACTAGATTAATAATGTTCGTTCTTAAAACGTCTTCTGGTTTTTCATCTTCTCTAGGTAGGGGGAGGTCAAAGGGATTAACGTGGTTTGGAGAAGCCAAAGAAATATTAAAGAAAGAACCACCTACTGTATTGGCTAAAAATTTATATTCATTTTCTGGATCAATTATAATAATGTCTACTCCCACCATTAAGGAGCGAAGAATCTCCAATTTAATTGCGTAAGACTTTCCGCTACCGGCTTTCCCAAAACAAATACTATTAGCATTTTCCAGGCTGAATCTGTCAAATAGAATTAAAGAGTTATTGTGTTGATTAATTCCATATAAAATCCCCTCATTAGAACTTAAATCATAAGAGACAAAAGGAAATACACTAGAGATGGGGCCGGTGTTCATCGCAGTATGAATCATAAGTTGGTCTAAGCCATAAGGGGAGCAGGAAGTAAATCCTTCTTTTTGCTGATAAAGAGCCGGCTTAATATAAATTAGTTTAGCCTCCAGAATTGACCTTAAGGTGGTTTCGGTATCCTTTAATTCTTTTTCAGTATCTCCATAGACGGTAATATAAAGGCCAAACTTAAACATTCTTTCTTGAGCAGTTTGTAATCTGTCTCTTAACCCCTCTATGTCTCGATAGGCAGTTTCTAAAACTGGATCGCGAACTAATCCTTTTTCTTCCCTTTCCATAATTTCAGCTTGAACTTCAGTCACCTTTTTTCTTAACTGTTTTAAAATTGCACCGGTCTCAATAGGATGGAGAAAAAAAGAAACATCTATCGGAATTTCAAGGTTTATTATTGGAGAAAACCAGGCGGTACTTAAATATCTTGGATAGGAAAAAATAAAGAAAGTTCGAGAAAGTCTTTCCCCTAATTTTAAATAGCCCGGAAATAATTTAATTGAAGCCGGGGCAATAATGTCCTTTATTTCAATTAACTCTGGTTTAAAGCTTTCTGGTATCTCCTCCTTCTTTTTTTTGAAAAAAATCATAATTTTATTGAATTAATTCTGGAGGGATTTCTGGATAATAACCAACCTCAGCTTCTTTGGAATGGTGCAAGCTCCAAAAAAGCTCAACAATCTCGGGGGTGGTCAAAGGGATGGCCTGGAGGCCGCATCTTCTTAGCCCCAAAGCCACAAATTCCATTCTTTGCCAAAGTTGGTTTTTACACCTTTGAAATAGTTCCTCGGTTAAGGTAGACGTTTTAGGTTTTTCCAATAATTTCTTTTTAGCAATGCCACGGGCTTCAAAAATAGTGTAAGGGACTACGATAAAAAAATTTTTGGTCATAATTGTTCCTCTGCCCAAGAGGTTTTTGATAAATTTTCTATATTCACTAATTTGAACCTTAAGTAATTCATTTATCTCCTTTCTTTCCAGCTGTTTTAATTTATCTAAGTAGCCAGTAATATTTAATCTTCGAGACTGAACAACAATTTGGCAAGAGAAATCCAAAGAATTTAGAAAATTCTGAAATTGATAAATAATAGCTGACTGTTCCTCGCTGGACTTCAAGCCAAAATTTAAAGAAGAAACCATTAGTATTCCTCTTAAGGTTTTATTTCTTAAAACCAAAACTCCCTCTCTAATTTGATCAATTTCCAAAAATTGTTGAGTAGTTGTTTGAGCCATATTACTTTAGTCCCGCTTCAATTCTACTTTTTATATTTTTTAGTCTGCTTTTTTCAGAGATTTTTAGTAAAATTTTCTCTTTGAATTTTTTCTCTTTTGGTGCCTCCTTTTTGGTTATAAATTTTGGCAAATATTCTTTTCTTTTCCAAAGGTATAATTTTTGAGTAAAGCTAAATTTAAAAAAACCCATTATCATTTCCGGCAAAGGGCGGCCATTAATTTTTAAAAAAGCCAAACCAATGGCTAAGGGCGTTAAAATAATTACTGCTAAAATAAAATAATAACGAGGAATAATAAGGTAAAGGATAAAACCAATTCCCCCGGCTGCTCCAATAAAAATAAACTGCTTTAAGGTAAGAGAGCCAATTATTTTTGGTTCATTCTCAATAAATTGTGGGACAAGAAACCGCATATTTATTTGGTGGGTTCCCGATAAATATCTTGTTTATTTTGTTTTTCTTCTAAGGGTGAAACAGCTTCTATCTTTGCTGAAGGAATTTCTTCTATTGTAGTAACCCCTATTTTGTAAAGCTCAGCCAAACTTTCTTTGGCTAGGGAAAAGACAAAGCGGTTAATCTCATGAGTAACTCTTTTTGCCAAATCTTTTTCTAACTCTACTTCCTTTTCTAAAGTTTCCTGAAGTTCGTCTGGCGGTAAAACTCCGATTAAGACCTTGCCAATATAACGGCTGATTTCTGAGATTTTATCGCCCTTAATACTGTTTCTTTTGCAAATATCAAAAATAGTACCCGCTGTTTTTGGAGAAAAAATTAGTTCTTTTAATTCTTCGGGGAGCTTTTTATAAAGTTCCCAATATTGTTCATGAGTATAGTCTTTCGGCATATTTTTGTTCTTTTGAGTTATTTTAACCTTTTTTTATTTTACCACAAACCAAAAAAAGAAACTACAGTAGGAAATTGGCTGGGAATCTAAGGGTTGACAAGATTTTGAATCGTTGATATAATAAAAAACCCAAAAGGAATCAAACCTTTTTGGATAGCAAATTAAAAATTACATAAGGAGGTAAAAAATTGGAAGAAAGAAAAAAATTTTGGGAGCAGAAATCATTTCTGGTCTGGGCAATTGCCGCAGTGTCAATTATTCTATTAGTGCTTACAGTCGCATTAATAATTCTGCCAGAAGGGTTGGCAGTAATCCCCGTGATATTTACTTCTTTAGGATTAGCATTGTGGCTAAAGAGGTGTTTAAAGCAAATTGGAACCCCTGAAATTCCTAGCTCAGGCGTTCTGGCTAGGTTCGGAAAAGCGGTAGATGCAATGCCGCCAGGCCTTTATTTTCAACTCTGGCCATTTGAACGGTTTAAGGAATTTCCTACTGGCCAGTATGAAATGATTTTTCGGATATCTGAGGGGTTATATTCAAAAGAAGAGGGAAAGTTCGCCAGCCAACCAATGGACGCTGAGGTAGCGGTCTATATGCGTTTCCCAAGGGCAGACCGAAACTATCTTTTTCCTAAAAAAGTAAAAGGTGCCACTAAATGGAAGGTTACAAGCGGGAAAGACCTATTGTTCCATGCTTATTACCGTTTGCCAACCCCAAATCCAATGAAAACAAGCGTAGAGGACTTAGGTAAGTTTTTTGAAAGTACAGTGATGGGAGGGGTAAGACATATCCTTTCTTCTTACAACTCTTCGGGGTGTAAGGAAAAACACGACCTAATAGAAGAGGAGCTGAAGGATTATCTTCTTACCGAAGAAGGAAATCCATTTTTTGAATGCGGAATTCCGAAAGAGGGGCTTGATCTTGAGATTCGCAAACTTAAGTTTTCAAGGGAAATGGAGCAAGCCTGGGTCAAACCCGAGATATCCCTAAAAAATGCCGAAGCAGCTGAACACGAAAAGGTAGTGATAACTAAAAAACTGGAAGCATATTTAGACAAGGGGGTGCCTCCAGAAATAGCTGCTCTTCAAGCTGGAGGAA
>CAZBBD010000008.1:0-11543 GCA_964490315.1 uncultured Candidatus Saccharibacteria bacterium | reverse complement strand
TTAGCGGATATTGCTACAGATATTTGTAATCAAGCTAATATATCTTCTTCTTTTGCGATTAAATATTCTTTGTCATCGACCTTTATTTCATTTGGGCCATATTTAGTAAATAAAACTTTTTGGCCTACCCTTACTTCCAAGGGAATAATTTTACCAGAAGAAGTTTTTCTACCTGGTCCCACCGCAATTACTTTTCCCTGCTCTGGGCGCTCCTTTTCAACGGTTTCTGGAAGTAAAATTCCACTTTTTGTCCTTTCTTCCTCTTTTATTGATTCAATTAAAATATGGTCAGCTAATGGTTTTATTTTCATAGTTTTTACTATTTATTATTTTAGCAAATACGACCTTTGAGTGCTAATTTCTATCTTTTAATATTAAAAGTTAATAAAACTTTGTCAAGAGAAAAGCCCGCGACAGATCGCGAGCTCTAAAGAACTATTTGGCAAATTATTATTTGTCTCCTCCGAAAAATTTTTTTAAAATTCTTTTTATCAAAGAGGGCTGAGGTTTTATCCTCTCTTTCTCTTCGATTTTGGTATTGATAAAAGAAACCACTTCCCGAATCTCCTCCATCCTTAAATTAGACATAAGGTCTGAAATTATGAAAGCTAACATTCTTTCGCGACCATACTTTTCGTTCTCTCTGGGTCCTAGTGGTAACAAAGTAACACCTAAGTTCTGACAGGCTTTTGCTTTCTGCTCATTCCAAGAACTCTTTAAGTCGAAAAATAATTTTCCGCCAAAAAGATGAGTTATAGTGAGATCTCTTTTCGCTAAATCATCGGAGCTAAAGCGGAGAGATCCTTTTACGTCTTTTATGACTTTTTTCTTCTTCCAATATTTTGCGATTTTTAAACCCAACTTTTCAACAGCAAATCCTTTGGCATCACTTTCGCTCTCAGGTATTTCGAGTATCATACTTGTTTTTCTCTCTCCTCGTTTTTTCTTCTTTTCTTTTTCAGAGCTTTTATGCTTCATTTCCATTACCTCCTTTCCAATATAAGATTTTTAAAAAACAAAATTAATAACGAGCTATTTTAACACTTTACCACAAATTTTCAATATTGTCAAATATAGTTAAAAATAACGAGCAGTGAGACATTATTTTAATACATCTTTTAAATATTTTCCGGTATAGCTTTTTTTAGATTTACTTACTTGCCAAGGTGCACCTTCAACTATAATATATCCACCCTCCTCGCCTCCTTCTGGTCCTAAATCTATACACCAATCTGTATTTTTAATTACATCCAGATTGTGCTCAATTATTAAAACCGTATTTCCTTTATCAACTAAACTTCTTAAGATAAAAACCAATTTTTTTATGTCGTCGGGGTGCAGACCGGTAGTTGGTTCGTCTAAAATATATAAACTCTTCCCGGTTGCCTTTTTAGAAAGTTCGGTAGCTAATTTTACTCTCTGGGCTTCTCCCCCAGATAAAGAGGGGGCGGATTGTCCCAATTGAATATAACCCAAACCAACATCATTTAAAGTTTTTAATTTCTGATAAAGCCCGGGAATATTTTTGAAAAAATTTAAAGCTTCCTCCACTGTCATTTCTAAAACTTCGGCAATATTTTTTCCTCTTAATTCAACAACCAGGGTTTCCTGATTAAATCTTTTCCCTTTACATTCTGGGCATTGAACATAAATATCGGGCAGAAAATACATTTCGATTCTCTTTTGACCTTGACCTTCACAAGCTTCACACCTTCCCCCTTTAACATTGAAAGAAAACCTTCCTGCTCCATATCCCCGAACTCGGGCTTCTTTAGTTTTTGAAAAAAGATCTCTGATATATGAAAAAGAACCAGTATAAGTAGCTGGATTTGACCTTGGGGTCCTGCCAATAGGAGATTGATCAACTAAAGCTACCTTGTTCAAAAATTTAGTTCCTAAAATTTCTTTATATTCACCCGGTTCTTCCTTGGCTTTATAAAATTTTCTCATTAAAGCCCGAGCTAAAATATCATTCATTAAAGAACTTTTTCCAGAGCCCGAAACTCCGGTGATACAAACAAATTTTCCCAAAGGGATTTTTACATTAATATTTTTTAAATTATGTTCTTTAGCTCCTTTAATAATGAGATAATTAATAGTTACTGGTTGCCGGTTACTAGTTACTTTGATCTCTACTTTCTTCCTTCCAGACAAATAATCCCCAGTTAAAGTATGGCTTTTTAATAATTCTTTTGGCGTTCCTTGGAAAATAACTCGTCCTCCTTTTTTCCCTGCTCCTGGCCCAATATCAATTACCCAATCTGCAGCTCTAATGGTTTGAGGATCATGTTCAACTACTACAATAGTGTTTCCTAAATCTCTTAATTTTTTAAAAGTCTCAATTAATCTTCCCTGATCTCTGCTATGCAAACCAACCGAAGGCTCATCTAAAATATATAAGACTCCAGTTAATTTTGAGCCAATTTGAGTAGCTAATCTTATTCTTTGTTCTTCTCCCCCAGCTAAAGTAGCAGCCTTCCTATTTAAAGTAAGATAATTCAAGCCGACATCAATTAAAAACTGTAATCTGTTAATAATCTCTTTGATAATTGGCTGAGCAACCTTTTGTTCATCACTCGTTAATTTAAGCGAATTTTTAGCGAATTTAGGCGAATATTTGCTTTTATTCACCTGTAATTCGCTTTTTATTTGTGAGAGACTTTCAAAAAAATTTTTAGCCTCACTAATTGGCATTTCTACTATTTTATCAATTGATTTCCCAGCCACAGTTACTGCCAAAACCTCTGGCTTCAATCTTTTTCCCTTACAAACTTCGCAGATTCTCTCAACCATATATTGTTTAATTTCGCTTCTCGTATATTCTGAATCTGTTTCATGATAGCGCTTTTCCAAAGAAGGAATTACTCCCTCAAAGACCGAGTTTCCGCGAAGCGGAAACGAAGGTGAAGATGAAGCTTTAGCTTCATCTTCTTCCGAGCCTGCCCTTACAGGCGAAGGTGAAGATGAAGTTTTAGCTTCATCGCCTTCCGAGCCTGCCCTTACAGGCGAAGGTGAAGATGAAGTTTTAGCTTCATCGCCTTTCTTCAAAGTACCGTCTCCATATAAAATAGTATCTAAAATCTTTTTAGATAAATTTTTAACCGGCTGATTTAAAGAAAAACTATGTCTTTGGGCCAACTCTTCTAATTGCCACCAGAAAAATCCCTGCCTCCCAACCTTAGTCGATGAGCTTTGCTCATCTCCACCTTTCGCTATCGCTCGGGTAAGAGAAGCGTGAGCCCAAGGGAAAATTGCTCCTTCAGCAATTGATAAATTTGGATTGGGCATTACTAATTTTGGATCAACTTCTAATTTTTCTCCCAAGCCCTGACAAGCCGGACAGGCCCCATAAGGAGAGTTAAAAGAGAAAAGTCGGGGTTCTAATTCTAGTAAGGAAATTCCGCATTTTTCACAAGCAAAATACTCACTGAAGACTATATCTCCAACTTTAGATTTCTTTTTCTCTTGTTTATAGTTTAAGGTATAAGGTTTACAGTTTATTATTACTGTTCCTTTGCCTAATTTTAAAGCTGTTTCTATTGAATCTACTAATCTAGATCGGTCTAAGTCTTCATCAATTATTAATCTATCCACTACTATCTCAATGTCGTGTTTTTTCTTCCTATCCAATGTTTTCCCCAAGACCTCATCGACCCTGTAAATTATTCCATCAATCCTTACTCTGACAAAACCTCCTCTTTGAATTTCTTCTAAAATTCCTTGATGCTCCCCCTTTTTCCCTTTAATAACCGGCCCCAAGACGGTGATCTCTTTCTCCACGAGTCCAGGACTCGTGACTTGTTCAACGATTTGATCAATGGTCTGACGGCTAATTTCTTTCCCGCACTTTGGGCAATGGGGAATTCCACTTCTGGTAAATAAAAGACGGAGGTAATCGTAAATCTCGGTTATCGTTCCTACTGTTGAACGGGGATTATGAGCTGCTTTTCTCTGGTCAATTGAAATTGCCGGAGAAATCCCTTCAATTTTATCAGCATCGGGTTTGTCCATTACACCTAAAAACTGTCTGGCATAGGCAGATAAACTTTCAACATATCTTCTTTGGCCTTCGGCATATAAAGTATCAAAAGCTAAAGAGGATTTCCCGGAACCTGAAATCCCGGTAATTACCACTAATTTATCTTTAGGAATATCAATATTAATACCCTTTAGATTATGAACTCGGGCTCCTCTAATTTTAATAAAATTTTCAGTCATAATGAGTTGTTTAAGTTACTTATTATACTCCATTTGTCAAGAGATTTCAACCCTTCGCCTTTGGCTAAAGGCGAAGGGTTGATAACAAAAAATGGCCGAGTTTAGCTCGGCCATTTTATTTTTTAACAGGTAAGATAAAATGGAATTATGAAGTCAAAAGGCAAAATTTTTCTAATCTTAATAGTTGTAGCTATTTTCTCTTTCGCTTTATACCAGTGGTTCGAATTTTCGAAAATAAGTGCTCCGGTAGTAGAAGTTATTACAGAGAAAGAAGTTATAAAAGAAGAAACAAAAATTTTATTATCAAAACCAGAAATTTCTATTTCCTCTGATTCGTTAGAACAAGGAGATACCCTTTGTATTAAAGTTAAGACTGACTCCGAAGTGAATAAAATAAGTGGAGAGTTAGATTCAATCAAAATAGATTTTTTTCAACCAGAAATAAAAGGAAATTGGGTGGGAATTACTGGAATTCCTCTTAAAAAGAAACCGGGAAAATATAATTTAGTTATTAGTTTTTCTGATGGAAAAATTTTTGAAAAGGAATTAACTGTTATTGAGAGGAAATTTCCAATCACCGGGCTTCCGGTCACCGAAATTTATACCCCTACCAAAATCGCAGAAACTCTTAATAAAGATACGCCAATCTTAAAACAGATTTTTAGTATTTATACCCCAGGGGTTTATTTCAATCAGACCTTCATTTATCCCTTAAAAGAAATTAAAATAGTAGGACTTTTCGGTGAAATTAGGAAAGGCAAAGATTTTACAGTTCAACACTTGGGAGTAGACCTCGACGCAGAAGTTGGCACTCCAATTTATGCCATTAACGATGGTATAGTCCGGCTTTCGGAAGATCTTAGTGCTTATGGCAAAACCTTAATTATTGACCACGGCTTTGGAATTTTTTCTTTTTATTGCCATTTAAATGAATTTAAAGTTCTAAAAGGAGAAGAAGCGAAAAGAGGAGAGATTATAGCCTTTTCGGGGGGTAGCGGCTATTCAACTGGGCCCCATTTACATTTAACAATAAAAATCAATAGCAAAAGCGTAGATCCTTTGAGATTTATTGAAACTATCAAAAAAGAATATGGGGAAATTTAAATATTTAGCTAAAAGAAGTTGAGAGTGAGAAGCTTGCTAAAAGAATAAATTTTTGTTATTCTAATATTGTGAGCAGTTTAATCTTGCAAATTATTGCTGGTATTTTAGGCCTTTTTTTAGCCTCTAAATTTGTCCCCGGAGTTTCTTTGGAAGTTATTCCTGGCCAATCTAGTCTTTTTGGAATAGAGTTTAGTGCTACTTGGCAGGTTTTAATTCTGATAGGAAGCGTTTTAGGATTAGTCAACTTCTTTATTAAACCGATTTTAAAATTTATTACTTTACCCTTGAGGGTGTTGACTTTTGGCTTATTTACTTTAGTAATTAATATAGCTATAGTCTGGATGGTAGATATTCTATTTCCAGAATTAGTTATTAAAGGAATTGTCCCTCTTTTTTTAACTACAATTATCATTTGGATTTTGAGTCTTCTTTTGGGAGTTTATAAACCTAAAAGAAAAAAAGTAATAGTAGAAGAATAAAATTATGAAAGCTTATTTATTAATTGCTCAAATTGTTGTTGCTGTACTTTTAATAGTTTTTATCCTTTTACAGCAAAGAGGAACAGCTTTAGGTTCTGCTTTTGGAGGGGGAGGAGGAGAAGGAGGATTTTATGCTACCCGCCGGGGAATCCAAAAAAAACTCCTTTGGGCTACATATGTTTGTGGAGCTTTATTTATAATCTTAGCTTTGCTTAATCTTGCCCTTTAATCGTATGCAACTATTAAAAAGATGGCCTTCTAAATTACAGTGGAGGCAGTTTTTTAGAGTTTTAACTAAAATAGAAAAAAAAGTTTTCTTTGTTTTTCTGTTTCTTTTTTTAAGCTCCTCAATTTTTCTCTTAATCAATTTTTATCTAAAAAACACTGAAATTAAACCAGCAAGAGGGGGAATTTATATTGAAGGAATAAACGCCGGAGGAGTAGTAGGTTCTCTAAGGTTTATTAATCCAGTCTGTGCGGCTTCTGATATAGACAGAGATTTAGTTGAACTAATCTATTCTGGTTTAATGAAACACGATTCTTCAGGAAAGATTGTTTATGATTTAGCTAAAGACTACGAACTTCTTGAAGATGGAAAAGTTTATGAATTTTACTTAAAAGAAGATGTTTTTTGGTCAGATGGTCAGCCTCTCACTGCTGACGATATAATCTTCACTATAAAATTAATCCAAAATCCTGATTTAAACAGTCCCTTAAGGGCAAATTGGTTAGGAGTAGAAATAGAAAAAATCTCTGATTTAGCTCTTCGATTTAAATTAAAAAACTCTTCTGCTACCTTTTTTGAAAATTGTACAGTAAAAATTTTACCAAAACATATCTGGAAGAATATCTCTTCTAAAAATTTTCTTTCAGCTCCTTATAATTTAGAACCAGTTGGTTCAGGACCTTTCCAATTTAAAAACCTGACCAGAGATAAAGGAGATGAAGAAGGAAAGATAATTTCTTTAGACTTAGTTAGAAATTCAAAATACTATGGGGAAAAGTCTAATCTTTCTGAAATCAAATTTTTACTTTTTGAAACGGAGGAAGAATTAATCCAGAGTTATCAAAAAGAAGAAATCAAGGGATTAGCAGTTACCGTTCCTAAAAATTTACCGGAAAAAGAAAATTGGAATATTTACTCTCTTTCTCTGCCTCGTTATTTTGCGGTATTTTTCAACCCGGAGCAATCAAAAGTTTTCTCAGAAAAAGAAGTAAGACAGGCTTTAAATTATGGGATTGATAAAAAAGAGATTATAGAAAAAATTTTAGCAGGAAAAGGGGAAATTGTTGATTCCCCTATTCTGCCTGGAATTTATGGCTTTGAAAAACCTTCAAAAATTTATGAATTTGATTTAGAAAAAGCTAAATCGCTTTTAGAAAATGCGGGTTTTGTTGAGAATGAAAATGGTAAAAGGGTAAAAATTATTAAAAAGGAACCAGCTTTTCAATTTAAGACTGAGCTTAAATTAGGCTCCGAAGACAAAGAAGTAGAAGAACTTCAGAAATGCTTATCTAATCCGCCAGCTGGCGGACCTGAAGTTTATCCTGAAGGAGAAGTTACTGGCTATTTTGGAGAAAAAACAAAAAGGGCAGTAATTAAGTTTCAGGAAAAATATGCCGAAGACATCCTTGAACCCTGGGGTTTTAAAAAAGGCACTGGAATAGTAGGGAAAACTACCCGGGATAAATTAAATCAGGTTTGCTTTAAACCGCCGGAAGAAACTTTGCCTCTTCACTTTTCTTTAGTTACAGTTAATCAGCCGACTTTGGTTGAAGTAGCCGATCTTTTAAAGTTGCAGTGGGAAAAATTAGGAGCAGAAATTGAAATTAAAACCTTCGGTGTCTCTACTTTAGAAAGTGAAATTATCAAACCCAGAAATTATTCTGCCTTGTTGTTCGGCGAAGTTTTAGGTTATACCCCTGACCCCTTTCCTTTCTGGCATTCTTCTCAAAAAATAGAACCTGGATTAAATTTAGCAAGGTATGAAAATAAAAACTGTGATAAACTATTAGAAGAAGCTCGGGAATCGGGAGAGGAAGATATTAGAAAAGAAAAATTAGAAGAATTCCAAAATCTTCTGATTGAAGACGCTCCCTGTGTATTTTTATATAATCCAGATTATCTCTATTTGGTCTCCAACGAGATTAAGGGAATAGACAAAAAAATAATTGTTGATCCGTCTAAAAGATTTTCTGGAATAGAAAACTGGTATATCAAAACAAAAAGAGCATGGAAATAAACCTTATTGATAAATCTAACATGCGGAAAACTATCTTAGGTTTTCCCCAGCAATTTCGAACTGGAATTGAAGCAGCAAAAAACGTAAAAGTTGCAGGTAGGCCTGATAAAGTTTTAATTTGCGGAATGGGAGGATCAGCCCTACCCGGAGACATTCTTAAAATGTGGCTGGAAGCTTCTAAAAATGCTCTCCCTTTATATATCTGGAAAAATTATTCTCTTCCACACTTTATAGATAAAAATTTTCTGGTAATCTGTGTTTCTTATTCTGGAAACACTGAAGAGGTTTTATCTTCCTTTCAAGAAGCACAAAGAAGAGGGTTACTACTGGCGGCTATTACTTCCGGAGGAAAGCTAGCCGAGTTTTGCAGAAAAAGTAAAATTCCTTTAGTTGTAGTACCGGGAAATTTCCAACCTAGAATGACTTTAGGATATCAATTTTCAGCTTTAATGAAAATTTTAGTAAACTGCGGAATAATCAAAAATAGCTTGGGGAATGTTTTAACCCTAGAAAGAGAATTAAAACCCTGGCTATTAGAAAACCAGGGGAAAATTCTAGTAAAAAAACTGAAAAACAAGATTCCGATTATTTACGCTTCAGATAGATTAAAAGCTCTGGCTCAAGTTTGGAAAATTAAATTCAATGAAAACTCAAAAGTCCCCGCTTTTTCCAATTACTTCCCAGAATTAAACCACAATGAGATAGTGGGATATACAAAAATTCCTAATTCCCGATCTCTGATTTCTAATTTTTATGTTTTAATCTTGAGAGACTTAGCGGGTAATTCTAGAATTTTAAAAAGATTGGAATTAACCGCTAAGATTTTAAAAAATAAGGGGGTGGGCCTATGTTTTATAGAGATTAAAGGAAAGAATATTCTCCATAAAATCTTTTCAAATATTTTATTAGCAGATTGGGTTTCTTATTATTTAGCCCTTGAAAATAAAATTGACCCGACCCCGGTTAAAATTATAGAAGAATTTAAAAAGAAAATTGCAGAAAAATAAAATGGTGAAAAAAGCAATTATTCCTATAGCAGGATTGGGAACCAGGTTTTTACCTTTAAGTAAAGTTTTGCCCAAAGAGCTTTTCCCTTTAAAAAATAAACCAGTTATTCAATATATTATTGAGGAAGCGGCGGCTTCGGGTATAAAAGAAATAATTTTTGTCACTCAACCTAAAAGAAATTTAGTCTTAAATTATTTTAAAAAAAATTTGAAATCAGAGAGGGTTTTAAAAGCGCGGTATCGAAAACATTTTTTGAGTGAACTAAAGAATTTAGAGAAAATTTCCAAAAAAATTTCTTTTTCTCAGGTTTTTCAAAAAAAACCCTTAGGAGATGGCCATGCTTTATTACTTGCAAAAAAGTTAGTAGGGAAAGAACCTTTCGCAGCTTTATGGGCAGATGATGTAGTAGAATCAGAGAAACCTTGTCTTTTGCAATTAATTAAAGTTTTTAAAAAATATCGAAGATCAGTAATCGCTCTCTATCCCATCCCTAAAGAGAAATTTCAGTTTTATGGAATGGTAAAAGTAGAAAAAATATCTAATCGAGTTTACAAAATTAAAAAAATAGTAGAAAAACCTTCAATTGATAAAGCCCCTTCTAATTTAGCTATTGTTGGAAAATATGTTTTTACTCCCGAAATTTTTAATTGGCTCAAAAAATTTAATCCAAAGTCTGGAGAACTAATCACTGATGAAGTTTTAGGAAAAGCGATAGAAGACGGCAAAGAAATATATGGCTATGAATTTAAAGGAAAATGGTTAGAATGTGGAAATCAATTAGCATACTTAAAGTCAAATTTTTATCTCTGTTTAAAAGATAAGAAATTGAAAAAATATCTAAAAAGTAAAATTTAATTGCGGGCGTGGCGGAATTGGAATACGCGCTAGCTTCAGAAGTTAGTGCCAGAAATGGCTTGTGGGTTCAAATCCCACCGTCCGCACACAAACCCCGTTAAACATCGCAAACAACGGGGAAAATCTCCAATAAATAATAAATATGTCTAACGGAGTGAAAAAACAGCAAAATCTCAGAATTATTCCCCTCGGTGGTTTAGGTGAAGTAGGAAGGAATATGACCCTTTTAGAATTTAAAGGGAAGGTTTTAATTTGCGATATGGGACTGCGTTTCCCCGAAGAAGACATGCTGGGAGTTGACTGCCTGATTCCAAACATTGGTTATCTTAAAGGCAGGGAAAAAGATATTTTGGGAATAGTCTTTACTCATGGCCATTATGATCATATTGGCGCTATTCCCTATCTCCTTGGAAAAATTGGTAATCCTAAAATGTTCGCTTCTTCTTTAACTAAAGGGATTATTTTAAAAAGACAGGAAGAATTTCCCAATCAGCCAAAACTTAACATTGAAACAGTTAAGTCGGGAGACAAAATTCAATTAGGTTCCTTCAGGGTTGAGTTCTTCAGGCAAAATCATAATATCCCCGGCAATCTGGGTTTCTTTATTGAAACTCCGGTTGGTAATATTATAGATACTTCTGATTTCAAATTTGACTCAAACCCGGTCAATGATTTGCCCACTGATTTTGAAAAATTAAAAGCTCTATCTAAAAGAAAAATTCTCCTTTTAATGTCGGACTCGACTGGAGCTGAACAAGAAGGTCATTCTCTTTCTGAAAAGACCATTGAACAAAATCTAGAAGAAATCTTTAAACACTCCTCCGGTAGAATTATTGCTGCTACTTTCGCCTCTCTAATTAACCGAATCCAACAAACGATTATTCTCTCGGAAAAATATAATCGAAAAGTTTTAATTGAAGGTTATTCAATGAAAAATAATGTTGAAATTGCCAGAAATTTAGCTTATCTCAAAGTGAAGAAGGGTTCTTTGATTAAAGGCAAAGAGCTCGCAAATTATCCTGATTCAAAATTAACTATTATTTGCACCGGCGCTCAGGGAGAAGGTCGAGCAGTTTTAATGAGAATTATTAATAGAGAGCATCGCCTCATTCGTTTCAAAAGAGGAGACAGCGTAGTTCTTTCTTCTTCAGTTATTCCGGGCAACGAAAGAACAGTCCAAATTCTTAAAGACGGCATTTTAAGGCAAAAAGCTAAAGTTTTTCATTATAAAATGATGGATATTCATGCTGGAGGTCATGCTCAAAAAGAAGAATTAAAGGAAATACTTAGAATTATAAAGCCGAAATTCTTTCTGCCAATCCATGGTCAATATTCAATGCTGGTTTCTCACGCTGAATTAGCTAAAGAAACAGGGGTTCCTGAAAAAAATATTGTTGTAGTTGAAAATGGACGAATTATTAATTTAAGTCAGAAAAGAATTTTTATTGAAAACAGAACAGCCCCTTCAAACTATATAATGGTTGATGGTTTAGGAATTGGCGATGTTGGAGAAATAGTCCTACGCGATAGGCAAATGTTAGCCCGAGACGGGATGTTTGTAATTGTAGCGTTGATTGATAGGCAGACTGGAAAAGTTAAGGGTTCTCCTGATATAATATCTAGGGGGTTTGTTTAT
>CAZBBD010000007.1:0-12462 GCA_964490315.1 uncultured Candidatus Saccharibacteria bacterium | reverse complement strand
AGAAAAAATTTAGTAAATCAGACTTTTTTATTTATAACTTTGACATCGGCTATCTGGTCATCCGGAGCTTTACTATTTACAGAATCAAAAGAAATGTATTTGGGGCTATTGGGAGCAAAAATTGCTTTTGTGGGAGCATCTTTAATAGTTTCTTTATTGCTTATTTTTTCTTTAGTTTTTCCCAAAGAGCTTGGGCATATTTCTTTAAAAAAATATTTGATAATTTTATCACCTCCTCTTTTCTTCGCATTGATTTCTCTTTTTACTCCTCTTATAGTCAAGGGCGTAAAGCTTGAAACTTGGGGATACGATTCAGTTTATGGTTCTTTTTATTTATTCTTCGCTCTATATTTTTTAATTTATTTTGGTTTAATAATTTTTAATTTGGTTAAACAATATTTAGAATCCTCTGGGGTTCAAAAAATCCGATTCAAATATCTTGCTTTAGGTATCTTTATTACTATTTTATTTGGTACTATTACCAATTTAATATTTCCAGCTGTAACAGGACTTTCAAAATTCTCTAATTTAGGACCAATAAGTATTGTATTTTTTGTCGTTGCTACTGGATATGCTATTGTTGCTAAACGGCTGTTTGAGATTAGAGTTGTTTTAACTCAACTTTTAGTTGGGGTGATTGCTATTTTACTTTTGTTCCAGTTTTTAGCTTCAGAAACCCTTTTGGAATATGCCTGGAAAGGCGTCCTTCTTATGGCTTTCTTAATCTTTGGCTGGCTTTTGATAAAAAGCGTTTTAACTGAAATTAGGCATCGGGAGGAACTCCAGAAGGCTTATGCTGAAGTTGATAGATTAAGTAAGGCAAAGTCGGAGTTTATTTCTATTGCTTCCCATCAGTTAAGAACGCCTTTGACCGCAATAAAAGGATATATTTCTATGCTTCTTGAAGGAACTTACGGGAAATTATTGGGAAAAAGCAGGAGACCAATGGAAAATGTCTATAAATCAAATGAAAGGCTGATAAAACTGGTAAACGACCTTTTAAGCATCTCCCGGATTGAATCAGGAAAATTGAAATTAGAACCTAAAAAAACCTCAATTGAAGAAGTAGTCTCTAATGTAATTTCAGAACTAAAAATTGAAGCTGAAAAGAAAAATATTTATTTGAATTGGGAAAAGCCGCCGAAGAAATTGCCTAAAATTTTAATAGATAGCGATAAAATAAGCCAGGTGCTTTTAAATATAGTAGATAATGCAATAAAATATACCAGCCAGGGTGGGATAACCGTTAGCACCGAGATTCAAGATTCAAGATTAAAGATTCAGGTAAAAGATACCGGAGGAGGAATGACCAAAGAAGAAACTTCTCGTTTATTTGAGAGTTTTTCCCGGGGAAAAGTTGGAACTAAACTTTATACCGAAGGAGCTGGTTTAGGTCTTTATGTCGCCAGAAAATTTGTTGAGATGCATCATGGTAAAATCTGGGCAGAATCCAAAGGAAAAAGCAAAGGGAGTACATTCTATATTGAGTTGCCGATGAGATAACCTATTGATCTTACCAAAATATTATTATAGAATAAAATTATTAGAAAATAATAAGCTAAATTTATGGAAAAGAAAATATTAATAGTGGAGGATGAAAAACTTTTGATGGAAATGTACCGGGACAAATTCTCTGAGGCCGGATTTAAGGTTTCTTTAGCCGTTGAAGCTAAAGAGGGCGTTGAGACGGCTAAAAAAGAGAAGCCGGATTTAGTTCTGCTTGATATTTTGCTTCCCCGGGAAAATGGAATTTTCTTTTTGGAAGAATTAAAAAAAGATCCTGAGATTTCTTCAATTCCAGTAGTTGCCTTCAGCAACTTTGATGATCCGGAAACCGAAAAGCGAGCAATAAAATTAGGGGCTAAAGATTATTTAATCAAGACCAATTACACTCCCCAAGAAATTGTCGGAAAAATAGAGGAATATTTGAAATAAAAATCTTTCTTCAAAAGAAAAAGGCCGGGCTAAGCTCGGCCTTTTTGGTATTTTGAAGTTAAGTTATCCTCTTGTTCCGGTGACTTTCAATTTATAGCTATCAACCTTTTCATATCGATCATAATATGGATGGTGATCACAACACGTCACAGTAAATCTCCACGCTTCGCCCGGTTCAAGCCCTTCAAGCCATCCAAGACCATTGCTAGATGAACAGATAAAACTTCCATCCTCGGCATACCATCTTACTTTAGCGCTAACACTATAAAGCGCAAAAGTTCTATTGTTTTGTACCACTCCTGATACCATAGGATGGGAAGTGTATCTTGCCTTACCAAGACTTTGTTCCAAAAGTTCCATCGCATACCTATTTTCTCTTTCTGGACATTTTTCCCAGGTTACATCCACCAATTTGTAGTCGCTGAATCCCGGCGAACCGATTACCTTGAATTTTGCAGTTTCACCGGGTTCAAGGGCTTCCCAAAAACCATTAGTTGAAGATCCAAGAAAAGTGCCATCGTTGGCATAGCATCTTATTGAGGCCTGGATGTTGCAAACTGCAAAGTTTAGGTTATTTTTCACCTTTACCAATACTCCAGAACCAAAAGCGGGAAGGGGTGGATATGAATAATCGATAATCTTATGTTCTATAACCTGAAGCCCGTTCTCCTCTGATATTTGGGTTGAGCTTAGAAAGACCAAGTTCGATTGAACAGCAATATCCTGCCTTCTATCTGTCAACACCACATAGACCGAACCTGGAGATTGTTCCCCCTGCTTTAGAGAAAACCAAATATCATTAAGGTCTTTTGAAGAGCTGAACCCACAGAAACCATAGATGTGGCTGGAATCCTCCCCATTGTAAATGTGAACCAATGTTCTGGATGCATTCTTGTTTAGCCCGCAAGGCGGCAGATCAGAAGCTGGTTCGAAGAGTTCTTTTGAATAAGCTGCCCAGTTGGATATGCCAAACTTATATTTAATCCATCCTTCTTCATTCTCCGTTCCTTTAAAAACAAGCTCAGGGGTTAGGAGCTGCACTAATTCCGGGGGAATACCATCTTCAATTTCTTCGCCTTTCAGAATAATTCTACAATTATACCCGGCTCCCCGAATTATCTTCAGATTAGGTGGCTCAACATTAAATGGGATATACATAAATATCTTCTCATTTTTCCACCCATATTTTTGTAGAGATTTTTCTCCCAGGTCCTCAAGATCAACAATAACCGAAGCTTCTTTTGATTCTTTGTCGTAAATAACTGTCATTTTCCCAATTCCTGGTTTGGTCACTTCAAAATATCCTATATTTTGAAGAGAACCCCGTGTTGCCAATTCTTCGCCTAAATGTTCAGCCAGAGGAGTTAATATTTTTACTATTGTTGCTCCTGCTACCCCGGCCGGACCTAAGCCTTTCAACCAATCAGCGGCAGTTGCGCCTAATGCAGAAATTACAATCTTATCTTCTATTGAAAGTTCTACCACATTTTTAGGCGGTTTGATTTCTTTAATTAAGCCTATCCAAACCAAAAATTTTCTGAAAGGACCTGCTGGGCCTCTAAAATATCCGCCGACAGTTTCAGCTTCAAAAGCTAACCCTTTGGCTCTTATAGCTGGAGATCTTCTAATTTTATTCTGTTTTATTTCTAATTCTAAAGCTTTTGATATTCCGCTGCCCAACGTAGATAATTCTTTACAATTTAAATTAGCTATCCTTATCTCTGCCGGTCCAAAATCTAAAACATTCTGAGAATAAATCTTTGATTCTGCCCCTTCATTAACTTCGGCTTTTACTGAAAAGACTGGATTTAAAATTAAACTGAGAGCAACCAACACTCCTAATGCCAATAACCATTTCTTCAATTTCCTTTACCTCCTTTCTTTGTTTTTCTTTTTATTCCATACAATCAGTATTCAATTGTTAAAATACTGTTTTTTAATTTTATCTAATTTTAATTTTTTGTAAACCCTGCACCACTTTTAACTTTGGAAGAAAGCGGTGCGGGGCAAAGAAATAGGGGCTGAGTAAAGCTCAGCCCCATTTTGGCCTTATGTGCGCCGGAATTCTACTATTCCAGCAATTATTAGTATAATCGTTGCGATTAGACAAAAGATCAGCCCAGCATCTGGAGACCCATACCCAAATGTTTTATTGCTAATATTAGCCCAATAGTTGCCAGCACCAATAATCGCAATAATTCCAGTTGCCAGATGGCCCATCCCTCTTATTCTCAGGTTGTTCAAAAAAACCAATCCAACAGCAAAAAGTCCCATAAACAGGCAGAGAACTCCTTGGCCATTAGCAATTCCGGCCTCTGTAAGTCCAGCCATATTCACCCAGGGGAGAAAAGTGGTGATTACAATAGCTATACCGCAGATTAAAGCTATAAGGGTTAACCGGGAAGAAAGCACTTCACTTAGCTCACTAAACCCTGGAAACTCTGAAGGAAGAATATCACTCCAGGTTGGCCTTGTTCCTTTTGCCTCGCCCACTTTTACCTCAACGTAGCCACCGAGGTCAGTTGAAGATTTGGAATTAATAAGGGCTTGCAGCCTTGAAATTTCTTCTTCTTTCTTCTGGATCTTTCCTTGGATTCTATCTCTAAGCTTTAAAAACTCAGTTAGCGGAATCTGACCAACTTTATTTCTTGCCTCAAGTATCCCTAAGTCAGAAGTTAGTTCCTTTATTTCGGCCTTTTCCCCTTTCATTTTCCCCTTCAAATCCTCTTTAATTTCTTCTATTCTTCCAATGAAATCAGTTAAAAACTGCTCATATTCATTTTTCAGAGAGTTATATTGAGCCTCAGTAATTGAGCCTTGTTTTTGAAGATTTCCTAAATTTTTCAGTAAATTCTTGGACTTCTCTTTCCCTGAATAAGCTACCTGCAATGTTCTCATTTTCACTTCTTCCTTTTTCACTTTCGGTTGGGCGTTTCTTCTGCGCTTACGATAAAGGAAAACTCCAAGCAAAACTAAACCAACAAATACTACTACATATAAAAACCACATGCCGTTCCTCCATTTTATTTATTTTGTTCCCTATAAAAAATGTTAAGGAGCTATTCCTCCTCAGTGTTCGCATTATAGAAAAGCATCTCAATAAAGTCAAGACTTTGCAAGTTTTGCTTGATAAATTAGGTTTTATCCATTATGATAAAATAATATGCAGAGAATTTTAAACGCAGAAACCATTAAATATCTTGGTGAAAAAGTTATGGTTGCTGGCTGGGTTCAAACCATAAGGTCTCATGGAAAGATTATCTTTATTGATTTAAGAGATAGAAGCGGGATTTTACAATTAGTAGCAGCCCCAACAGAGAACGGGTCTCTGTATAAAGCTGTTCAGGGGATAAGGCCGGAGTGGGTGATAGGAGTAGAAGGAACGATTGAAAAAAGACCTAAGGGAATGATTAATCCCAAAATTGAAACCGGAAAAATAGAACTTCATCCTTTGAATATAGAGGTTTTCTCTGAAGCCAAAACCCTGCCTTTTCCAATTGACACTTCCGGCTACGAAATATCGGAGGAGAAGAGGTTAAAATACCGCTATTTGGATTTAAGAAGGGAGAGAATGAAAAAAAATTTAGAAACTCGCCAGAAAGTTATTCAGTTTATCAGAGATTTTTTAATTAAAGAAGAATTTATTGAGATTGAAACCCCCATTTTAACCAAATCTACTCCTGAAGGTGCCAGGGATTTTTTAGTTCCCTCAAGACTATATCCCGGAAAATTTTACGCCCTGCCTCAAAGCCCACAGCAATATAAACAGCTTCTACAGGTATCCGGATTTGAAAAGTATTTCCAGATAGCCCGGGCCTTACGTGACGAAGATCCTCGAGCTGACCGGCAAGCAGAACATACCCAATTAGATTTAGAAATGTCGTTTGCCAGCCAAAATGATATTTTAGATTTAATTGAGAGACTTTTTAGAAATTTAATCGGGAAATTGTTTCCAGAGAAAAGAATTATCAAAATTCCTTTTCCAAGAATAACTTACAAAGATGCAATGCGAAAATATAAAAGCGATAAACCGGATTTGAGAAAAAACCGAGATGAATTAGCCCCATGCTTTATTACTGATTTTCCAATGTTTGAGCGAAAAGAGGGGGAAAAGAGGTTGGGAGCGACGCATCATCCTTTTACCAAACCAAAGGCCGAGAATATAGCTGAAATCAAAAAAAATCCGGAGAAAATCTTGGCTTATCAGTATGATTTTGTATTAAATGGCTGCGAAATTGGGGGAGGGAGCTTAAGAACCACTAACCTTGAAGTTTTAACTGCAATTTTTGAAGTCTTGGGCCATAGAAGAAAAGATATTAAAAAACAGTTTAGTAATTATTTTGAGGCTTTCTCTTACGGAATTCCTCCCCACGGCGGAATTGCTTTGGGAATTGACAGGTTTTTAGCTGTTTTATTAAAAGAACCCAATATCAGAGAAGTAATTGCTTTTCCCAAAACAGGGGACAACCGCGATTTAATGATGGATATCCCTTCGGAAGTAACCGAAGAACAATTGAAAGAACTTCACATTAAAGTTATTAAGCCGAAAAAGAAAGATGGGTAGGAATTTTAAACTTTTTTTATTTGCTTTTTTTGTTGCCTTTTTTGGTGTCTTTGCTTTAAATGTTTTCCAAAAAAATTTGGAAAATTATTTTTATGCCCAGGTTTCTCAACCTATCCAAGAAATTGCTAAAGTAAATTTTCCCAAACAGCCCGAAAAACCAGATCTTGAAATTCAGGCAAAATCTGCAATTTCAGTTAGGGTTAATGAAAGAGAAAGAATCCTTTTTAAAAAAGAAATTGACCAGCCCTTACCAATTGCCTCTTTAACAAAATTAATGACAGCAGTAATTGTTTTGGAGAATCCCGAAAATTATGATTTAAAAAATACCTGGATTACTGTTTCTGAAACAGCAGCAAACCAAGGAAATGCTCCAAATCACAGTAATTTAAAATGGGGAGAAAAATTCAACATTGAGGAGATTTTAGGTTTTGTGTTGGTTTATTCCAGCAACGATGCAGCTTATGCTTTATCAGAAGTGATCGGTACGGAGAATTTTGTTGAACAAATGAACCAAAAAGCCAAAGATTTAGAACTAAATAATACCCATTTTACAAATCCTACTGGCCTTGACCCAGAAGATTTAACCTATAATCCAGCTGATCTAAATTATTTTAATTATTCAACTACCGAAGATTTAGTAAAAATTGCTCAATATATCTTACGGAAGCATCCGTTAATTTTTGAAATCTCTATCCAAGAACGTTCTGAAAAAATTGAAAATGGAATTTTTGACCTGTTTTTAACCCAGGAAGTTATTGGCGGCAAGACCGGCTTCACCAAAGAAGCGGGCGGATGTATCCTTTTTGTTTTTAAGGATGAAAAGGAAAATCTTTTTATCAATGTGGTTTTAGATACTGAACTGGAAGAGGCCCGAATTACTGAAATGCAAAAATTAATTGATTACGCAAGCGCTAGCGAAGCGTGGAGATGAGCGAAGCTCATCGACGGTTAATAAATAATTTATGGTTCAAAAACGCCTACTCAAGAAATTATTATTCTTAATTTTCGTAATAGGAATAGGTTTTTTGGGATTTCTTCTCCTTAGAGAAACAAAAGAAGTTGAAATTTATCCAAAAAATGAAGAAGAAGATCTGTTTTTTAAACCTAATTTATTGGACTGGGAGGAGATAACTTCTGATGCCTCCTGGTCAGCAAGGGACTCCCATGCGGTAGTAGTTTTCCAAAATCAAATTTGGTTAATGGGAGGATTAAACGGAAATGGGTTTCAAGATGAAAAAGGCAATGTCCCTTATTGGGTTGTCCCTCATTACAGGGATATTTGGTCTTCAGAAGACGGGAAAAACTGGCAGCTTGTTATTAAAAGTGCTCCCTGGGGGAAAAGAAGGTCAATGCGAGTTGCAGTTTTTAAAGACGAGCTCTGGCTGGTTGGTGGGTGGGGACCGGATATTGGATATTCAAATAAAATTTGGGTTTCAGAAAATGGAAAAAAATGGAAAGAAATAAAGCCGAGGGGAAATTTGCCGGCAATAGAGGGACACCAATTAGTAGTTTTTGACAATAAGCTATGGATAATCGGTGGAGTAAGATATGACGAAAGAGAGGAAAAAAATTATGTCTGGTCTTCTGAAGATGGAATTAATTGGGTTGAGGTTGCTTCTAGTAATCCTTGGGCCCCTCGTTGGGATCATGCAGTGGCCGTATTTAAAAATAAATTATGGCTTATTGGCGGAATGGATCTACAAGGAAACACCTATAAAGATATTTGGGTTTCAGAGAATGGAAAAGATTGGTCATTAGTTACTGACACCCCTCCTTGGCAAGAAAGACAAGGGCATAATTTGGCGGTTTTCCATAACAGAATTTGGATTATTGGGAGATTAAACTCTCCAGATGAAGGAGGCGGAGATAATGATGTTTGGTATTCAGAAGACGGCCTCAATTGGGAAAGAACCGAAAAAAATCCTCTTTGGTTAGGCCGCGAAGACAGCGAGGTTGTTATTTTTAATGATAAAATCTGGCAGATAGGAGGAATGGATGCCAATTGCACCTGGCAAAATGATGTCTGGTCTTCTATTGTCTCATATTAAATATGACTCTTTTTACTTTCGATATAATTAAGCTTTTAGTTTTATCTACCCTGGCTGCCGTAATTTCTTTTTTGTTGTCGCCGCTTTTAATTAAGCTTTTATATAAATTTAAATTTTGGAAAAAAGAGGCGAGGAAAAAAACTATTACCGGAGAAGAGGCTGAAGTTTTTTATTCTTTGCACAAAGAAAGAGAAGTAGCCGTACCCAGGGGTGGGGGAATAGTGGTTTGGGCTTCGGTTTTGATTGTAATATCTTTATTTTTTTTCTTAGCGAATTTATCCCATCCTTGGTGGCTGGAAAAATTTAATTTTTTATCGCGAGGCCAGACCTGGCTCCCTCTTTTTACCCTAATCATAGGTGCTTTAGTCGGTTTAATTGATGATATTTTACAAGTATTTGGCAAGGGGAAATATGTCGGAGGAGGAATGAAATTTACCAGAAGGCTGCTGATTGTAATTTTAATCGGATTAATCGGAGGCCTCTGGTTTTACTTTAAATTAGACTGGAGTACCATCCACATTCCTTTAATTTATAATTTTCCAGAAGGAATTGATTTTATTATTGGAATTTGGTATGTCCCTTTATTTATTTTTGTGATGGTTGCTTGCTGGGCAGGGGGAGTAATTGACGGATTGGATGGATTGTCTGGAGGAATTTTTGCCGCAATTTTTGGAGCATTTTCAATTATTGCCTTTTCTCAAGGAAAAGCAGATTTAGCTACTTTCTGTGCAGTAATTGCCGGCGCTCTTTTTGCTTTCTTGTGGTTTAATATTCCGCCAGCCAGGTTTTATATGGGAGAAACAGGGATGATGGGTCTTTGTACCACTTTGACTGTCGTTGCTTTTCTGACTGATTCGGTTCTGGTTCTGCCTGTTATCGGATTCCTGCTGGTAATGGAATCTGGTTCCGTTATCCTGCAGCTGTTTTCAAAGAGATTCCGCCATAAAAAAATCTGGCTTTCTACTCCAATTCATCATCATTTTGAAGCTAAGGGCTGGCCTCATTATAAAGTAACAATGCGATTTTGGTTAATTGGCATTATCTTTGCAATTTTAGGAGTAGCAATAAGGCTTCTTAGCTAAGTGTTTAAACTTCCACTTTAAACAGTATGAAGATAAATTTTTTAAGGAAAAAATATCCAAAGTTTACTTATGAAAAATATTCTTATAAAATCTCTGGCAATAATTTAGAGATTTTTTTCAATTTTAAAATTAAGTCAGGTATCTATTTTAGACCAAAAATAATTATAGAAAATATTGATAAGCCCAAAATAAAGAAGGTGGGGAAGAGCACTTTAAATAATTTAATCTTTCACCTTGGTTTAATGGAAATCCCCAGTTATTGGAAGGCAACTTGCTCTCCGGAAATAGTAATCAAAGCCGGTAATTTAAGTTCAGAGCAAATTAAGTGGTGGAAAGATTTAATAATGAGAGGAATGGGCCAGTTTTTCTATGAAAACAAAATTGATTTTAGGAAGTCAAATTTTCTTAAAATAACTACTTCGGATGCTTGGTTAACAAATCCTACGATCGTAGAAATCATTAACCGAGCTGTTCAATCAAATAAAATTTTGGCGCCGATCGGGGGAGGAAAAGATTCCGCGGTTACTTTAGAAATTTTGAAGAAAGCAGAATTCGCATGGGTGCATTCGCATACCCCGAGCCGTAGACGAGGGTTGCGCTTTTCGCATGCCTGTTTTTCTTTAAATCCAACTGAAGCTGCTCAAAGAATAATGAGAATAGGGAAGTGTAAAAACCCGATAATAGTAAAGCGAAAAATTGATAAAAAACTTTTAAAATTAAATCAAAAAGGGTTTTTAAATGGCCACACTCCATTTTCAGCTTATTTGGCTTTTTTGAGTATTCTAATAGCTGTAATTTTTGACCAAAAATATATTGCTGTTTCAAATGAAAGAAGTTCAAATGAAGGAAATCTAAAATACTTAGGGAAAACAATTAATCATCAATATTCAAAAAGTTTTGATTTTGAAAAAAAATTTAGAAAATATTCAAAAAAATATTTAGCCAAAAACACCGATTATTTCAGCTTTCTCCGGCCATTATACGAAATTCAAATTGCAAAATTATTTTCTAAATACCAGAAATATTTCTCAGCTTTTTTAAGCTGTAATGAAGCCTACAAAACAGCTTCCGGAACTAAAAAGCCGTTTAAAAAGTGGTGTGGAAATTGCTCAAAATGCCTTTTTGTATTTGCAACACTTTATCCTTTTGTTAAAAAACAAAAATTAATAAAGATTTTTAAAAAAAACCTTTTTGAAAGTAAGAATTTATTGCCAATAATGCAAGAATTAATAGGGGAGAAGGCTTTTAAGCCCTTCGAATGCGTGGGCACCAAAAAAGAAACCCTAATCGCTTTTTATCTTTCATATAAAAAATGCAGAGGACAGTCCTCTGCCAAATTGCCGCTTTTGTTGGAGTATTTTAAAAAGAAAATTTTACCCAAATATCAAAATCTTGAAAAAGAGTCAAAGAAAATAATGAATTCCTGGGATAACCAACATAATTTGCCAAAGGAATTTGAAAAGGTATTAAAAAAAGTGGTATTTTAAGGGTAGATGGTTCGATAAAGACTTCGACTGAGCTCAGCCGAATATCCTCACCACAAGATGAAATTAGATAATTTAAAAGAGAAAAAAATCTTAATTTTGGGTTTTGGGAAAGAAGGCAGGGACAATTTTAAATTTTTGAGGAAGTTATTTCCAAAGAAAGTTATTGGAATAGCAGACCAAAAAAAATTTCCAGTTTCCAATTTCCAATTTCCAAACGTTAAATGGTATTTTGGTAAAAATTATCTTAAAGCACTTAAAGACTATGACGTAATAATTAAATCACCGGGTATTCCAGTTCATTTACCAGAAATTAAAAATGCTTTCAAAAAAAGAAAAGTTATATCTCAAACAGAAATTTTCTTGGAGAATTGCCCAGGGAAAATTATTGGAATTACCGGAACCAAGGGGAAAAGCACCACTGCCTCTTTAATTTATCAGATATTGAAACGGGGCAAAGTAAAAGCCCATTTAATAGGAAATATTGGAAAACCGGTCTTATCGGTTTTGTTCAAAACCACGCCAGATAGAGTTTATGTTTATGAGTTATCCAGCCATCAGCTATATAATCTGAAAAAATCGCCCCAGATTGCCGTTCTCTTAAATATTTACCCTGAACACTTGGATTATTACCGAAGTTTCAGAGAATATGTTCAAGCTAAAGCTAATATTGCTCGCTGGCAAACCAGAAAAGATTACTTGATTTTCAATTCTGGAGACAAAATTGTCAAAAAAATTGCCAAAAAGTCTAAAGCCCAGAAAATCCCATTCAAAGGAAAAGATTATGCTCAAAATTTTGAGGCAGCAAAGAGAGTAGCAAAAATATTTAAAATTCCAGAAAAAACTATTAAGAAAGCAATTAAAGAATTTAAACCTTTACCACACCGACTGGAATTGGTGGGAACCTTTAAGGGAATTACTTTTTACAATGACGCTTTGTCTACAATTCCAGAGGCAACTGTGGCGGCAATGGAAAAAATAGGGGATAGGGTAGAGACAATTATGCTTGGTGGATTTGAAAGAAAAATCAATTTTGGAAATTTAGCTAAAAAGATTTTAAAAAGCAAAGTAAAAAATGTAGTTTTGTTTCCAACAACTGGCAAGAAAATCTGGAAAGAAATGATTAAAGAAACTAAAAAAACAAAGAAAAAACTACCTCAACACTTTTTAGTAAACAATATGAGGGAGGCAGTACGCTTAGCCTACCAGCATACCAAAAAAGGAAAAATCTGTCTTCTCTCTACTGCTTCTCCCAGTTTTAGTGTTTTTAAAGACTACAAAGAAAAAGGCAATTTATTTAAAAAGCAAGTTAAAAGGTTCGCCTATGGCAAAAACTTATAATCATCCAG
>CAZBBD010000006.1:1693-13127 GCA_964490315.1 uncultured Candidatus Saccharibacteria bacterium | reverse complement strand
AAACTGGACCACCGGCCACATCTCTTCCTAAAACAAAAGCTAAATTAGAAGAAGAATTTTGGAATTGAGGATTTTGAATTAAATCTCTTAACCTAACCTGGCACCTTTCTTTGTTTGGAACTTCAATTCCTACTAAAGAACGGCCAGGGATAGGAGTTTCAATCCTGATTGGATGAGCAGCTAAGGCTAAAGAGAAATTATTAGAGAGGGCGGTAATTTTTGAAAGTTTTATTCCTTCTGCCGGCTTTAAAGTATATTGCGTAACGGTTGGGCCGATATTTATTTCTGACATTTCAACTGGAATATTAAAATTTTCTAAGGTTTTTTTGATGATAGCCGAATTTATTCTAATATCGCCGGCAGCTGGTACCCCTCTATCTTTTTCTAATAATTCTAACGGTGGACTCTGGTATTCTTCACCAAACAGAACCTTAGGAGAGGGCTTGGTTGTCAATTCGGGTTCAACTGGAGATGATATTAATTTCTCTCTGGGAGGAAGGGGAGGAATTTCTTTAACTTCAAATTTTGGTTCACTTTTCTTGAAGATTCGGGTAACTAAGGATTTTTTTTCTGTTTTCTCTTTCTCTAATTCAATTTTCTCTTTTTTGCTTAATAGTTGCCAAAAAATTACGGCGCTCACTACAATTATTGCTCCAAAAATAATATTTGCCACTAAGGGTCCAAAAAATTTTAAAATGGGAAAAGAAATTAGATGTCCTATCCATCCTCCCCTTTCTGGAGGAGACGGAGAAGAAAGATTATAGTCTAAAATTCCAGAAATCCCTAAAATTAAAATAAAAATAGCTAAAAATGCTGGGAACAAAAACTTTTTATATTTTGTATTGAAAAATATTAAACCTCCTATTAATAAAATTAAGGGAATAGCAAAAACTGCTTTTCCAATTAAAAAAGAAAGTCCAGTCATTAAGGCTCTGCCAGCTGTTCCAGCTAATTCAAAAAAACTTAAAGCAATAATTACAGCTGTTAAAACCATTATTACCCCGCCAATCCATTTTTTGGTTTCTTCTGGCAGAGTAAACTTACTAGAGTTTTTTTTCTTTAAAATTAGCTTCTTTTTATTTCTGGCTTTCTTTCTCATCGTAGCCATTATACCAAATTTTAGTTATTTTTTAAAACCGGTTCCAGCCGGAATTAATTTACCTATGATTACATTTTCTTTTAAGCCCCGGAGCTTATCTTCTTTCCCCTCAATTGCTGCCCTGATTAAAACCCTTGAGGTTTCCTGAAAAGAAGCAGCAGATAAGAAGCTATCTGTAGTTAAAGCTACTTTAGAAATTCCAAGTAAAACCGGGACAGCTTTGGATAGCTTTCTTTTTTCTTTTTTTAGTAAAGCATTTTCTTCAAGAAACCTTGCCTTTTCTACTACCTCTGAAGGATTAAAAGAGCTTTCACCAAGATCTTTAATTTTTACTCGAGAAAACATCTGACGAACTATTATCTCAATGTGTTTATCATGGATAATTGCTCCTTGAGAAACATAAATTTTTTGAATCTCCTTTATAATATAATGTTGAGTTTCTTTAGAATCAGTTAATCGAAATAATTCTCTTAAATCTAAACTCCCTTCGTAAAGTTGTTCTCCCTTCTTAATAATTTGATCTGGTTTTACCCAAATTGCTGCATTAGGTGGAATTTTGTATTCGACAATTTCAGCCTTTTTTCTCGAAGCTCTTGGGCTTTTCCCCGTTGTTCGGGGGGGCACCCGGTCGGATGACTGAGTGGATTTTATCCTAACTATTCTCTCTGGGGTTATCTCTAAAACTTTTCCCTCAACTTGAGAAATCTCTGCCTTCCCTCCTGGTATTCTAACTTCGAAAACTTCTTGAACTCGAGGTAAGCCGGAAGTAATATCTCCGCCTCCAGCTACTCCTCCAGTATGAAAAGTTCTTAAAGTTAATTGGGTGCCAGGTTCACCTATGGCTTGAGCCGCAACAACTCCTACTGCTTCTCCTAATTTGACCATTTGATTATTTCCAAAGTCCCAACCATAACATTTTCGACAAATTCCTCTGGCTATCTTACAGGTTAAAGGAGACCTAACTCTAATCTGATTAATTCCCAATTCAATAATTTTTTCTCCTTTTTTCCAATCAATAATCTCTCCTTTTTTTATTATCTTTGTTTTAGATTTTGGATTTTTGATGTCTTCTAAAGTTACTCTGCCTACAATTTTAAAAAGGAAATTCTGCCCGATATCATCAGCATCTCTTTTAAAAATAGTTATTCCCTCTTCATCTTTACAGTCTTCCTCAGAAATTATTACTTCATGAGCAACGTCAACCAATCTCCTGGTTAAATAACCGGCGCTAGAGGTTCTTAAGGCAGTATCAGCCGTTCCTTTTCTTGCTCCGTGAGTAGCAATGAAATACTCTAAAACATTAAATCCTTCTTTATAAGAACTTTTTACTGGTAATCTAATAATCTGGCCGGCTGGATTGGTTACTAAACCCTTCATTCCGGTCATTTGAACTGTTTGACTCCAAGAACTTCCTTTGGCCCCAGAGTCGATAATTGAAAACACTGAACCTAATTTTGGTAAAGTTTTTGGCACCAATTTTTCAATTTTTGTTTTAGTTTTAGTCCAAACCTCAATAATTTTATTATTTCTTTCCTCGCTAGAAAGAAGACCTTTGTGGAAATGCCCTTCGATTTGGTCTATTTCTTTTTCGGCTTCTTGAATAATACTTTGCTTTTCTGGAGGAACAATCAGGTCATCTATCCCCCAGGTAATACCAGAAAGAGTAGAATATTCAAATCCTAAATTTTTTATTTTATCCAAAATCTCTTCAGTTTTTCCGGAACTATATTTCTCAATAATATCCCCAGCTATTTTTTCTAAATCCTTCATTCTTATTTCCTTATTTTGGAAAGGATAATCCAGTGGAAGATTTTCATTGAAAACAATTCGCCCCACTGAAGTTTCCAAAAACCCTGGACTATCGGATCTAGTAGATGGATGGTAGGCGGGTTGTAGCCTAACTTTTATTTTTTCTTTAAGACCTACTTGGCCAAACTCATAAGACATTAAAGCCTCTCCTGATGTTCCAAAAATATGAATTTCCTCTTTTGGCTCCTCAATAATTTTTGTTAACCAATAACACCCCAAGATAATGTCTTGATTAAGAGTAGCAACAGAAAGGCCAGTAGCTGGCTTCAATAAATTGAGAGAGGAAAGCATAATTTCTTTTGCTTCTCTTTGGGCTTCTTCAGACAAAGGAAGATAAACTGCCATCTGATCGCCATCGAAATCAGCATTAAAAGCTTTACAGACCAAAGGATGAATCCTAATCGCCTCTCCCTCAATTAAAACTGGGTAAAAAGCTTGAACTCCCAACTTATGCAGAGTTGGAGCTCTATTTAATAAAACTAATTTGTCTTCGACTACCTCTTCTAAGTTTTCCCAGACCTCGGCGGTTTCTTCATCAATTAATCTTGAAGCTGATCTTACATTATAAGCTTGCTCCTTCTTTAAAATTTTCTTAATTATAAATGGTTTAAAAAGCTCTAAAGCCATTCTCTTTGGAATACCTACTTGATTGAGTTTCAATTCAGGTCCAACCACAATTACTGACCTTCCAGAATAATCAACCCTTTTCCCTAAAAGATTTTGTCTAAATCTTCCTTGTTTTCCTTCAAGCATATTAGCTAAACTTTTCAAAAGCCGTCTTCCTCCAGTAGTGGCAATGGTAGTAGTTCCTTTTCTCATCCCGTTATCAATTAAAGCATCAATCGCTTCTTGAAGCATTCTTTTTTCATTTCTGATAATTACTTCTGGGGCGTTAATTTCTAAAAGGTATTTCAATCTATTATTTCTATTAATCACTCTCCGATAAAGGTCATTTAAATCAGAAGATGCGAAACGACCTCCATCTAATTGAACCATAGGTCTTAAATCCGGAGGTAAAACCGGCAAAACAGTTAAAAACATCCATTCCGGGCGAATTCTAGCCCTGGGCATATTTTTAAAGAACTTTAATCTTCTTAAAATTTTCTTCCGATTAACTGAAGCCGTTTTTTTAGCCTCATTTTCTAAAATTTTTATTTCTTTTTTAATATCAATTTTCTCAAAAATCTTTCTTAGAGCTTCCGCTCCGGTGCCGGCTTCAAAAATCTGCCCATATTTTAAAGAAAGATTATAATATTCAACTTCAGATAGAATTTTAAGGGGTTTTGTTGAAAGAATTTTCTCTTTAGCTTTATCTCTAGCTGCTTTCAATTCTCGAAGTTTTACTTTATTTTTGAGTTTTACCTGTCCTGTAGGCCCCGCTCCCAACTTGGAGGCGGTGTCCTTCGGGGACTTTTGACCCTTGAGTTTTCTTTGGTATTCTTTTTCAATTTCTTCTAAGACTTTTTTCTTTGCCTCTTCGTCAACTTTAGTAACGATGTAGGCTGCAAAATAAATTACTTTTTCTAGCTGTTGCATAGGAATATCTAAAACCAGACTCATTCTAGAGGGCACTCCTCTTAAAAACCAGATATGAGAACAAGGTGTAGCTAATTTAATATGTCCCATCCTTTCTCGCCTGACCTGAGATTTAGTTATCTCTACTCCGCAACGATCACAAGTTATTCCTTTATATTTTATTCCTCGGTATTTCCCACAATAGCATTGATAATCTTTTTCTGGTCCAAAAATTTTTTCACAAAAAAGCCCATCTTTTTCTGCCCTTTGAGTTCGGTAATTGACGGTCTCGGGTTTAATTACCTCGCCATAACTCCAACTTAAAATATCTTCTGGCGAAGCTAATCTCATTTTTATTGATTTTAAATCGGCAACTCTCATAAATATTGACTATAACTTATGACTATGACTATAACTTATGATAAATTGTCGTCATTGTCATCGTCATTGTCTATTTTGTTTCTTCTTTTGGTTTTTCTTTTATCTCCACATCTAATCCTAATGATTTCAGTTCTGAAACCAAGAGATTAAAGGAAGCTGGTAGATTAGGAGACTTTATTTCCTCTCCTTTTAATATTGATTCATAGGTAGCTGCTCTTCCAGGAACATCATCAGATTTTATGGTTAGCATCTCTTGTAAGGTATAAGCTGCTCCATGTCCTTCTAATGCCCAAACTTCCATTTCGCCAAATCTTTGACCTCCTAATTGAGCTTTCCCCCCCAAGGGCTGTTGGGTAACCAGGGAATAGGGACCAATACTTCTAGCATGAATTTTATCTTCAACCATATGGATTAATTTCATTATATAACTATACCCTACAGTAATTTTTTCTGGGAAAGGGAGACCAGTCCGCCCATCATATAAAGCAACCTTCCCGTCTTCTGGAATCCCGGCTTTCTTTAATTCTTCTTTTATATCTTTTTCAATAGCCCCAGCTAAAGCTGGAGTTATCACATGATATCCTAATTTCTTTGCTGCCCAACTTAAATGTGTTTCTAAAATTTGACCAAGATTCATTCTTGAAACTACACTTAATGGATTTAAAATCATATCCACCGGAGTACCATCTTCCATAAATGGCATTTCTTCCTCTGGTAAAACTTTAGAAATTACTCCTTTATTTCCATGACGACCAGATAGCTTGTCTCCGGCCTGAACCGGTCTGATTTCAGCTACCTCAACTTCAATTTTTTTCATCACGCCGGGTTCTAATTTATAACCAAGCTCTCTAGAAAAAACCTTTACTCCAACTACCCTTCCTCTCTTGCCGTGTTTCATTAATAAAGAAGTGTCTTTAACCTCCCTGGCCTTCTCTCCAAAAATTGCCCGCAATAATCTCTCTTCAGCAGTTAAATCCGTTTCTCCCTTTGGTGAAATTTTTCCAACCAAAATATCATTTGGCCCAACTTCAGCACCAATTCTAACAACTCCTTCTTCATCTAAGTCTCTTAATTTCTCTTCAGAAACATTGGGAATATCACTAGTGGTTACTTCTGGTCCTAATTTTGTTTCTCTAATGTCGCAAGAGAAACTTTCAATATAAATTGAAGCGAAAGCATCATCTTTAACTAATTTCTCTGAAATTAGAATGGCATCTTCGAAATTTCCTCCTCGCCAAGGAAGAAATGCTATCAATATATTTTGACCTAAAGCTAAATATCCTCTATCAATAGATCCTCCGTCAGCTAAAATGTCTCCTTTTTTAACTCCCTGGCCCTTTCTTACTCTCGGTTTTTGATGAAGACAAGTATATTGATTGGTTTTAATAAAGGTTTTTAAACTATAGGTTTTAGACTTTTGATTTTTAGCCTTTGGCCTTACTGTAATATGATCTGCATCTACCTCGGTAATAATTCCGTCTTCTTCTGCCATCAATTCTTGTCCTGAATCTTTAGCTACTCTTTCTTCTACTCCGGTCATAACTAAAGGAACGGCTGGTTTAAGAAGGGGCACTGACTGTCTCTGCATATTTGAACCCATTAGAGCTCGGTTAGCATCGTCATTTTGTAAAAATGGGATAAGAGAAGTAGCAACTGAAACAGATTGCTCGGAAGAAATATCAATAAAATCAATCTTATCTCTATCTGCTAAACCTGGCTCTCCTTTTATCCTAGCCTCAACTTCTTTAAGAATAATTTTCCCGTTTTCGTCTATTGACACTCCGGCATGAGCAATATTATATCTTTCTTCCTGATAAGCATTAAGATATTGGGTTTCTGAAGTAATCTTGCCTTTTTTTACTTTAAAGTAAGGAGTCTCAATAAAACCATAAGGATTAATTCTGGCAAAGCCAGCCAAGTGTCCAACTAACCCTATATTGGGTCCCTCTGGGGTTTGAATTGGACAAATTCTTCCATAATGCGAAGGTTGAACATCTCTTACTTCAAATCCAGCTCTTTCTCTAGTTAAACCTCCTGGTCCGGTGCAAGATAATCTTCTTTTATGCTCAAGCTCAGCTAAAGGATTTCCATTATCCATAAATTGGGACATTTGAGAAGAAGTGAAGAATTCCTTAACTATTGCCATAAAGGGTCGGGGATTAATAAGCTGAGCTGGAGTTAAAGTATAAATATCCAAAGTTGACATCTTATCTTTTATGTTTCTTTCCATCCTCATTAATCCTACTCTTAATCGATTTTGTAAAAGTTCATTTAGAGCCCTTACTCTTCTGTTACCTAAATGATCAATCTGATCCGGTTTTCCTTCAGGATCATTATTTAATCTAATTATTTCTCGAATTACTGCCACTACATCTTCTGGCTTTAAAACCCTACTTGCTATAGTAATTTCCTTTTCTGCTTTTGCTTTTAATTCTGGCAGCCTCTGCCCCATTCTCCATCTTCCCACTTTAGATAAATTGTATCTCTCAGAATTAAAAAACATATTTTCGATTAATTCTCGGGCGGTATCGGGAGTAACCATTTCTCCCGGTCTCAATCTTTGATAAATTTCAACTAAAGCTTCGGCCTGGTTATGGGTTGAATCTCGCTTTAAAGTTTCCTCAATATGTTTAATTTCCGGGTTAGTATCAATATCTTGAAAAAGTTCTTTAATGGCCGAATCCTTATCAATTCCAAAAGCCCGCAAAATGGTGGTAGCAGCAACTTTTCTTCTTCTATCAATTTTCACCCCAATAAAACCGGAGGATTCTGTTTCAAATTCCAGCCAAGCTCCTCGATTAGGAATAATTTTTGCCCCAAAATAATTCTTACCCCTTGCCGTCTGGGCAGTAAAAAAAGCGCCTGGAGAGCGAATAAGCTGGGAGATGACTACTCTTTCCACCCCATTGACAATAAAAGTTCCATTTTCAGTCATTAGGGGAAAATCACATAGAAAAACTTCTTGCTCCTTAATTTCTTTAGTTTTTAAATTAACTAATTTTATTTTCACTCTTAGGGGAGCCTGATAGGAATCATTATTTTGCCTTGCTTCCAAATTGGTCTTATAGTTTGCCTCTCCTAATTTATAATCCAAAAACCAGAGTTCAAGCTCCTTTTTAGTATAATCCCGAATTGGAGACGATTCTTGAAAAAGTTCCTTTAAATCCCTTTCCCAAAATGATTTCCAGCTTTCCTTTTGAATAGAAAGTAAATAAGGTAAAGGAAGAGAGATTTTTGACTTTGAAAAATTTTTTACCTTAATCTCAGCCATGGTTTTGACAAATAAAAACTACCCCCACTCCCTTAGGTTTAGGGTTAAAAATTATTTAATTCATTCGCTTTTTACGAAGAAATCTTCAGCAAAGCTGAACATTTTAATAAAAAAAGAGAGTCAAGGATAAAAATTATTAAGACTTAACTCAAATTATGTATTTAGAGATGGTTTTCTTCCCGCTTAAATTATGGTCTAATTATATTCTTTCTAAAAAAAATGTCAATACTTTGGAGGTTGACAGATATTTTGAATCTATTAAAATTCTATACAGAGGGTTCCGAGAAAAATTACCTGAATTTCGACCTCTGGTAATTCTCGGAGCCTTTTTATTTACAGATTATTTTATTTTCCTATATCTTGTATATGTAGTCAAGAGAAAATTGTGGATAACTCTAATGGGCTTTTAGGCTTTGAATTATCCCTAAGCTAATAAAAATACAAATCAAACTTGATCCTCCATAACTAACCAGGGGCAGGGGAATTCCAATTACTGGTATCATTCCGATATTCATACTGACGTGGATGAAAATTTGAGAAATTAAAACAATACAGAAACCGGCAGCAAAAAGTCGTGGGAAGTTAGTCTGGGATAACATTGCTATTTTCATAATTCTCCAGATTAAAATTGAAAAAAGAATCAGAATAATCGATACGGTTATTAGTCCCATTTCTTCAGCAACGGCGGCAAAAATAAAGTCGGTTTTGGGTTCGGATAAAAAGCCATATTGAGTCTGAGAGCCCTTGCTAATTCCCTGGCCAAAAATCCCTCCAGAACCAATAGCAATTTTTGCCTGATTTTGGCTCCAGCTAACCCCGAGAGGTTCAATTCCGGGAGTAAGGAAGCTGATAATTCTTTCTTCTTGGTAATCTTTTAATAAAAAACTCCAACTTAAAATCAAAATTAAAAAACCACAAAGAGCTAAAATTAAAAAGTGGCGGAGCTTTATTCCAGAAATAATCAATATTCCAATCCACAAAGCAACCAGAATTAAAACTGAACCTAAGTCTGGTTGGAAAAAAATTAAAACAGCGGGTATTAAAATATATAAACCAGAGAGTAAAATATGTTTAATCCGATACATTTCAATGTGGCGCATTGAAAAATATTTAGCCAATAAAATAATCAGAATAATTTTGGTAAATTCTATTGGGTCAATAGAAACTGGTCCTAATTTATACCAGCTTTTTACTCCTCTAATCTCTGGAGCGAAAAAAAATAAACCCAGAAGAAGAAAACAGCAAAAAAAATAAAAAGCTAAAATTAAATAAGGATTTTCTCTTAATTCTCTCCAGTCAAAAAAACTGATTAATACCATTAAAAAAAAGCCGATTCCCAAAAAGATAATCTGCTTTTTAAAATTTAAAAAATCTCCTTTACCAATAGAAGAACTATATATTGATAATAATCCAATTCCAACCAGCAAAAGCGCAGAAATTATTAAAACCCGGTCTAATTTTTTAAAATGTAAAATTATCTCCCTCATTAAGCTAGATAGAGACCCGGTCTCTATTTTTTTTATTCTTCTAAGGCAAGGTTAACGAATTCCTTAATTTTACCTTTGTATCTTACCCAATATTTAACAAATTCTTTACAGCCCTGCTCCCCTTTCATTATTTCTAAAATGAGATTTCTATCAGTTACCGAAGAAAAATTCTTTTTCAAAATATAATCAGGGTAGCTCGACCATTTAAAATTTTCTAAAAATTTGATGATTTTTTCCGGATTCTTAATTCCTTTTTCTTTCCATTTTGGTTCTACAAGAGATATAGGATTAATGTGGATATACACAAATACCGTTTTCAATTGATTGTCGTCCTTGATATGAACTGCCGAAAATCTATTCTGAAAAACATAACCTTTTCGGCTATATTTTCGATTAAAATATCCTCCATAACCGGCACCAACTTTACTCATAAATTTAGTTATTCCTTCGTTTTTAAGCTGCCTTAATAGCAAATGAATATGATTTGGCATAAAGCAAAAAACTAAGACCTCTACCAGCCCATCTCTTTCATCAATGACAGAGACCGGGTCTCTATCTAGTTTTTGTTTCAGGTGAACTCGAACTTTTCGGCGATATTGGATTGTAACCGGCTTGGTGGTATTAAACTCATAAATAGAAAATATTCCCCGATAGTAATCGTTTATGTCTTTAAAAATCAAATTATCATCAATCCCCCTTAAAACAATATGATAAATCTCGCCATTTACAAATTGTTGTTTCCTATAAGGCATGTTTTTAAAATGGTTAGAGACCGGGTCTCTATCTATCTCTTTCGGGGAATTATTTTAGGAGTTTTAAGAAGTCTTTTTCTGAAATTGTTTTTACTCCAAGTTCTTTGGCTTTTTTAAGTTTTGTAGAACCAGGTTCTTTGCCAACCACAAGGTAATCAGTTTGTTTTGAGACTGAGTTTAAGGGATGCCCACCTTGAAGACGAATTTTCTTTTCTGCCTCAGCCCTACTCATGTTTTCTAAAATTCCAGTAATAATAAAAGTAAGTCCTTGCAATTTTTTACCTGTTTTTTCTGGTTTTAATATTTCTACCCCCGCTTTAATTAAATCCTTAACTAATTTTTGATTCCGCTCTAAGCGGAACCAATTATAAATACTTTCAGCAACAACCCCCCCGACATCTGGAATAGTTTCTAGTTCAGCTTTAGGGGCTTTTTTTAATTTATCAATATTCCCGAAATAATTTGCTAGATCAGTTGCAGTTTCTTCTCCTATATGGCGGATTCCTAAAGTATAAATAAATTTAGCTAAGAAAATTTTTTTACTATCGTGAATAGCCTTAACTAAATTTTCAGCCGATTTTTCTGCAAATCTTTCTAAAGGTAATAAATCTCCTTCTTTTAGTTCAAAAATATCAGGGGCCTGAGAAATTAAATTTTCATCCATTAATTTATCAATAATTTTTGGTCCCAATCCTTCAATGTCAAAAGCTTTTTTTGAAGTAAAATGATACAAAAACTCTCTTCTTCTGGCTGTGCAATCTTTATTCTTGCATCTCCAGACCGCCTCTCCTTTTGGTCTGACTAATTTTTTACCACAAACCGGACAAACTTTTGACATTTCAAATCTTTTTTCTCTTCCTGTTCTTAATTTTTGCAAAACCTTTATTACTTCAGGAATAACATCTCCTGCCCTACCTACAATAACTGTGTCTCCAATTTTTACTCCTAATCTTTCTATTTCGTCTTCATTATGCAAAGTGGCTCGAGAAATAGTTACTCCCCCCACTTCTACTGGTTTCAAATAAGCTACGGGAGTAACTGCTCCCGTTCTTCCCACTTGTAATTTTATATCCTTGAGGATAGTTGTCGCCTGCTTGGGAGAGAATTTTAAAGCCCGAGC
>CAZBBD010000006.1:0-1593 GCA_964490315.1 uncultured Candidatus Saccharibacteria bacterium | reverse complement strand
AAATCAGTAACAATATCATAAGCTAAAAATTTTAAAGGTCTGGAAGCAGCTAATCTCGGATCTAATTGCCTGATAGAGCCTGCCGCCAAATTTCTGGGGTTAGCGTAAGATTTTTGGCCTTTCTTTTCTAATTCTTGATTTAACTTTTCAAAAGCCCTTTTTTCCATATAAACTTCGCCTCGGATTTCAATTTTTCCTTTTTCAATTAACTTTTTCAAATTTTTTTCAATCTCTTTATCCGATATCGTACCTCGAATCTCTAATTTCAGAGGAATGCTCTCAATTGTTTTTAAATTTTGGGTAACATCTTCTCCTGTTTTTCCATCCCCCCTCGTAGCTCCGGCAACAAATACTCCATTTTCATAAATTAAGTTAACAGCGAAGCCATCAATCTTTAATTCAGCAAAATACTCTATTTCCCGAGCGGCAGCGAAGGGAGAAGATGAAGCTTTAGCTTCATCGACTGCAGAGGACTGTAATCTTTTTAAATAATCTTCCCAATCTAAAAGTTCTTTTTCTGAAAAAACATCTTCTATTGATAACATCGGGACTCTGTGCTTTACTTTTTCAAATCCTGATAAAGCCCTACCCCCTACTCTCTGGGTTGGAGAATCGGGGGCAATAAATTCTGGAAATTGCTGTTCTAATTTGTAAAGTTCATGTTTCAACGAGTCTAAAGCTGAATCGGAAATCTCTTGTCGATTTAAGACATGATATAAATAACGGTGATATGAAATCACCTTTTTTAATTTTTCTATTCTTTTTTTAGCTTCAGCCTTAGTCATACTACACTTTATTCTATTTAAAGTAGAAGTTTAAACGGGATTTGACATTTGAGCTTTAATTTTTGGATTTTTATTTTAGTATGTTATTTCAATTGCTCTTTTTATTTTCTGATAATCGCCAACAGATTTTATACAAAAATTGTCAGCCGTACATCCACCTATACCTGACTTATATGTGTCCACTCTACAATGAACACTTAATGGTGGTAAATATCTATCAATGTAATCTTTGAGTCCTCCTCCTCTCCAATTCATCAATACTTCTTCAATCCCGGTATCAGCACCATAAAAAGCTACTACTGAATTCCCAATTTCTTCGGTCATCTTTATTTCTTGAAGAAAAATACTGCTCAGTCCTAAACCAATCGCTAAAATAATGCTCATAAGCAGAATGACAAGAACCAAAGAGATTCCTTTTGAATTTTTTATTTTAATAGGTGACATCTAAGTTTCTTTGAGAAATAGCAGTTTGAATTTTCATCCTTACCCCTGCTTGCTTTTTACTCTGGACATCTAAGGAAATAGTTACTCTTGGTTGTAAATAATCATCTTGAGATTGGCCAGAAAGTTCAAAATTACAAGAATTTATTGTAAAACCTTCTGGAGTTAAAGGAAGAGGATCTGCTCCATCTTTTGATTCTTTTAGCCGATTATCATTTGTATCTAAGAAAAATTCTTGGCATTCGTCGTGATAGTTTATGAATTTTATCTTTGAAGTATCTCCTCCTGGATTTTCATAATTATCACCATAATTAGTAAGACAACTTGGAAGATCATCGAGCTCTTTTTTTGCCATTCTTAAAGCCCG
>CAZBBD010000005.1:10418-13696 GCA_964490315.1 uncultured Candidatus Saccharibacteria bacterium | reverse complement strand
ATTTGACAAGCTTTATAAAGTTTTGTAAAATAGGAATATATGACAATAAAAGACAAATTGATAATCATTAAGAATCTTTCGGGATTAACCCAAGAGAAAGTTGCCGAAAAGCTTGGGGTGTCTTTTGTTACACTTAATAGTTGGATTAACGGTAAATCAAAGCCGCGCAGAGGAGCTGAAGAAAAGATTAATAATTTGTATTTTAGATATACGGGGCAGAAAGACGTCCCAGAAGATCCTTTAAAAGCAAAGAAACAAATAATTTTAAATATGTCTAAAAAGTGTAGGAATATTTTAAAAGAGATCGTAAAAAATTCTGATATATACGATCAGTTTTTGCTTTCGTTGACTTATCATTCTAATAAGATAGAGGGCAGTACTTTGACCAAAGACGAAACTATGGCAATTATGTTTGATAATGTTTCATTGCCAAATAAAGATATCATTGAACAGTTAGAAGTTAAAAATCATCAAGCCGCTTTGCAGTATTTATTAAAATATTTTTTGTCAAACTCGTTTAAAATTAACGAAGCGTTTATTTTAAAGCTTCATAGTATTTTGATGAACGGCATAAAGAACGATGCTGGTTCTTACAGAAATCATAGCGTACGTATTGTTGGAACTTATGTGCCGACAGCCAATTATTTAAAAATACCAAAACTAATGAAAGAAATAATAAAAGATATAAACCGCAAAAATAGTGATACCATTGTTCATGTTGCCAATATCCATAGTCGTTTTGAGCAAATCCATCCTTTTTCTGACGGCAATGGCAGGATAGGACGTTTGCTCATGCACGCAATGTTGCTTGGAAAGAATTTACCGCCCGCCGTAGTAGAACAAAAAAAGAAACGTTCTTATAGCTATTGTCTTAAAAGAGCCCAGATTAATGAAGATTTTGCTCCCTTAGAAAATCTTGTTTGCGATTCGGTGATAGAAGGGTTCAAGATTTTGGAAAGAAAATAGAAAAACACCCCCCGAGCGAGAGGCCTACTTAAATAGAAGATCGCTCGTTATGAGCAATTTTTATTTTAGCTTGAGATTTTTAAAATTTCGAGTTGCCACTCTATTTCAATTCCACCTTTGCGCCGGCTTCCTCAAATTTCTTTTTTAATTCCGCGGCTTCTTCTTTCTTTACGTTTTCTTTCACTACCTGGGGACTTGAAGCTACGGCGTCCACTAAATCTTTAGCTTCTTTCAAACCCTTCTGGGTAATATCCCTAACTACTTTAATCACTTCAATTTTTTTCTCACCAACTTCTTTCAACTCTATATTAACGATACTCTTTTCTTCGGTTTGAGCTGGAGCGCCGGCTGCTGGAGCAGCTGAAGCTGCAACCACTGGAGCTTGGGAGGAAACCCCAAATTTCTTTTCTAAAATCTTCACCAGCTCTGCCAAATCCAAAACTGACATTTTCTCAATTTCCTCAACCAGTTTTTTAAATTTTTCCGGAACTTTTACTTTCTCTTCAGATTTTTTCGCTTTTTCTTCTGCTTTTTCTTCTACTTCCTCTTTTTTTGTTTCTTTTTCCTCTGCCATAAGTTTATTAAAAATTAAAAATTTATATCTTAGCTTTAGCTAAAACACATATTAGACCTTTAATGTTTCCTTGTAAAACATTTCTAAAATTTGATACTGGCGCTGAAATACTTCCAACCAATCTTGCCAAAAGTTCTTCTTTGGTGGGCAACTTTGCCAATTCAATGATTTGTTCAGTATTTAAAAATTCCCCTTTTTGACTTTCTATAAATCCGCCCAAAATCTTTAAATTAGGATTCTCTTGAGAAAATTGATAAGCAGTTTTAGCTGGTAGAATTTCATCTTTAAACCCGAAAATCAAAGCAATTTCTCCTTCCAAATTTTTTTCTCCAATCTCTAATTTTTTTTCTTTAAAAGTTAATTTTAAAAAAGTCTTTTTTATTACTTTAAATTGGCCATCTACCGCTTTTAATTTTTTTCTCAGCTCTGATAAATCTTTCACTTTCAACCCGCAAAAATCAACAAAAATCATTGCTTTTTGCCTTTCAATTTTTTCCCTCAAATCCTCAATAATTTTTTGTTTTTGGGCTTTAGTTAATGCCATAAATTAAAAATGTCTGCCGTCGCAGACAATAAAAAACATTTTGCCTCGATAGGTCTTATTGGATGCCCATTGTCTACAGCAATGCTTTATATTAGCAAACCCTACTCTTCTGTCAATACCTTACTCTTCTGTCAATACCCTGATAATTGTCTCTCCAAATTCTTTGGCGGCACTGGGACCTGACCCGGTAATAATTTTCCCGTCTGCTACTACCGGCTGATCTTGATAAATCGCTCCCCCTTCTTCCAAAGTTTTAACCGGACTTCTGTCCATTGGGCTTGACCAAACCGTAGCTCTTTTCCCTTTCAAAACTCCGGCTTTAGCTAAAATTACAGGCGAAATACAAATTGATGCCAAAACTTTTCCCTGAGCAACTGTCTCTTTAACTACTATATATGAATCTTCATTGTCGAGGTGTTTAAGGCATCCTGGCCCGCCAATAAAAACTATGGCACAAAACTCGGCCGGCTCTAAATCTTTAACTAAAAGATCAGCTTCGACATCTCCCCCATCAGCTCCAATTGCTGTTCCCATCTTGTTACTGACAGTTTTTATTTCAGCTCCGGCTGTTTCTAAAATTTCTTTTGGAATAAAATATTCTGCGTCTCGGAAATCCCGAAAAGCAATAACCATCGCTATTTTTTTATTTTGAAGTGGTGCTTCTGTCATAGATATTTAGATTAAAAACTCCTTTTTTATTGTTTTTTTTATTGTCAATGATTTCTACGATCGTAGAAATCATTAACCAGGAAGTTATAGACCTCCGCGGAGAATAGTTCTCCACTATTTATGTTCTCCGCTATTTTAAATATTTTGCTTTGGCAATGTTATGTTCTTCTAAAGTTTTGCTAAAAATAGTTTCTCCTTCAGGAGTTGAGAGATAATACCAATATTTGCTACTTTTAGGATACACTGCAGCCAAGATACAATCAATCCCGGGATTGCAAATTGGACCGACGGGTAAACCTAAATATTTATAAGTATTATAGGGTGAATCAATCTGAGTCTCTTCTTTGGAAACTTTAGTGGTTTTCTTTGCGGTAATATAAATGATGGTGGCATCAACTTGTAAAGGAATTTTATTCTCCAATCTTTTCCACAAAACTCCCGAAGCCAACTCTTTGTCTTCTTTTGTTTTCACTTCTTTTTCTATCATTGAAGCCATAGTTATAATTTCAAAAATTGTTTTCTCCT
>CAZBBD010000005.1:0-10408 GCA_964490315.1 uncultured Candidatus Saccharibacteria bacterium | reverse complement strand
AGTTGAAGGATTTTACCCCGATCTCAATTCAGAAATCATTTTAAATACTGCTTCGATATCATTTGGAATAATCTTCTGTTTTTCAATGATAAGCGAATAAGTAAATTGTTTTCTCCTGGTTTTTAATTTCTTCTCTTAAATCAGGAGTTAGTTTCTTATCAAAATTATTTAACATTTTCCGAACGATTTCATCTGCCGCAGCCTGATAAGAAAGTTGATACGTGTCGGGAAAAAGGTAGCCCTCCAAAGTGGCTTCACTCGGAGCATCTTTTAAAAACTGATAGTCTTCTTTATATTCTTTTATTTTTCTATCTTTAAGATCAGAAATCTTTAATCTTTCTTCGATCTGGTCCAAAGTGAAACCCTCAGGAACGGTCAATTCTTTTTTGACTACCTCTCCCCTGCTCAATTTTTCGGTAATCTGGGGAATATTCATTGCTGGACTTAAAAGATATTCTCCCGCCTGTAATTTTCCTGATTTTCCAGCAATAAGAGCATAAGTCCGGAAAAGAAAGCCGTATTTAATTAAATTTTCTTTTTCTAAATTTACTGAAATTTCTTTTGTTCCTTCTCCTTTCTCAACTAAAAAAACCTTTTCTGCTTGAGAAATTGGGTTTTTTGGCGAATAAATCCCCTGCCAAACAAAAAACAAGGAGCAAGAAACAAAAATTAATAAAATAAGAAGTTTTCCCATTGAACAAAAGTATCCGTTATTATGACCGATCGGTCACAATAACGGAATTATTTAGTGATTAAAGGGACGAAGGCAAAGCCGGGATATTCGCGCTCAGTAAGTTCCCCCTCTGAGTTTTTAATGAAAAGCCAGATAGAAGAACCAATCGGAGTAACTATTCTTCCTCCAATTTTTAGTTGTTCTTTCCAAACAGGGGGAACTTTTTCCGCAGTAGCTGAAGCCAAAATTTTATCAAACCCTTCGGCAAGCTCAGGGCGGGAGGATATATTGGGATAGCCCTTGGAGCCGTCAGCACAAATAAACTCTACTCTCTTTTTTTCTAAAAAATTGTATTTTGAAACATTTTTTTCGCCGAATTCTTTTAGTTCCGAGATAACTTCTATGGCTATAATTTTTCCTTTTTCTCCAACAATTTCAGCCAATAAAGCCGTGGTCCAGCCAGAACCGGAGCCGATGTCCAAAATTTTATCTCCTTCTTTCGGCTCCAACTGCTCAATCATAAAAGCCACTACCAGGGGCTGGGAAATGGTTTGGCCAAAACCAATTGGCAGAGCTTCATTTAATTCAGCTAATTTTTTAAGATCTTCTGGTAAAAAATCTACTCTTTTAATTTTTTTGAAAGCTTCAATGATCCGGGGAGTTTTTAACCAATCTTCCTCAATTAAATTTTTAACAAGATTCATTTAATTTCAATTTCTTTTAATTTTTTTCTTATTTTTAACCTTTCAATAGGGTTTATTTTATCAATAAACAAAATGCCGTCTAAGTGGTCAATCTCGTGCTGAAGGACTCCGGCCCAAATTCCTTCTGCTTTTATTTTTTTCCCCTCTCCATCCAAAGCTTCAATTTCTACCCCTTTCCATCTTTTTATTTTTAGCCAAAGCCCGGGAAAACTTAAACAACCTTCTTCCATTATATTAACTTCTTTACTTTTTCTTAAAATCTTAGGATTAACTAATCCTACAGGGCCCCTTCCTGTTTCAACTACAATCACTCGCTTTAAAATTCCAACCTGAGGAGCAGCTAATCCCGCCCCATTATTTTTTTTCATAGTTTCTATCATATCTTCAATCAGTTTTTTTATCTCTTCTGTAATCTCTTTTACCTCTTGGCTTTTTCTTTTCAAAATCGGGTCGGGATATTTTTTAATTTCTAAAATAGGCATATTAATTTTATTATAAAAATATCGTGTTATGCAACACGACATTTTTTACATTTTTTACTAATAGAGTGATGATTTCTTGACGATGATTTTATAAATATTCTCAATAAAATCGCCGCCGGCATAACCAACCACCAAAGCCAAAGCCGGAGTAAAAATAGTTAAACCCAAAAAAGAAATTCCCAAATTATTAACTGCTGTTGCAGTTATAATTCCAATTATTCCAGAAAGAAACATTATGGCAAAAAAATAAGGTAATTTAAAACCAACATTTTTATAAGCGAATTGATGTTTGATAAAACCGACCAGTCCCCTAATCACTCCTCCTCCGAATCCGGCAATAAGAATAGAAATAGACATAAATTTAATTTCTAATGTTTAATATTTCGACCTTTATTCATATTTTCTCAGAGCATCAACCGGTTTAAGTTTAGCTGCTGATCTAGCCGGCAAAAATCCAGAAAGGCAACCAACAATGAACGAAAACCCCAAACCGAAAAGAATTAATCCGGGACCAATAGAGGCGTTAAAATAAAACATCGGATGAACCTGGCCGTATAATTGAATTCCCTTGGCTAAAATAACTCCGAATAATGTTCCTCCAACTCCGCCCACCAGACCGACTATTCCTGCTTCAAATAAAAATATTAAAAGGATTGCCGAGTTTTTAGCGCCTATGGCTTTCATAATTCCGATTTCCCGAGTTCTTTCTCTGACCGAAGTAAACATTGAATTTGTAATTCCAATTCCTCCTACAAGAATAGCAACACCGGCAAATAAAAATATGACCAGCTGAATTATTCCCAGAATAGTACCAACTATGTCCCCCATTTTTTCCGAAGTAATAACCGAGAAATCAGCTTCATCTGTCCCAAATCTTCTTTTCCTGGTTTTTTCAAGAGCCTCTTCGATTGATTCTGCTACAACGTTTTCGTCCACGCCTTCTTCAAGCTTAGCCATTGCATATGAAGCTGTCCCCCGCTTTTCCCCGGTTATGTCCTGATACATTCCCATATCCATATAGACCATACTATCATCTTGTTTGCTCCCTAAAGACTTTAAAGCTCCTACCACCTCAAGTTTTCTGCCTTTTATCACTAATTCTGATCCCGGTTTTACTTTTTTTGAAAAAATCTCATTAGCTACTTGCTGGCCAATCAAAATCTCCTTTTCTTTTACAGGCCACCTGCCTTCAGCTATATCCCAGCCCTGAAAGATAGTCATAATTTCCAAACTTTCTTTCCATGGATCAAGGCCCGATATGGCAATTTGTTTTGCTTCTTCTTTATATCTTGCCGGCGTCCCGGTATAAGAATATCCTATGACGGTGTCTACGCCTTCTGCTTTTTTAATCGCCTCAAGATCTGCTTTCTCTAATTTTGCACCGCCGAACATCAGACTAGATAAAAGATCTTCGTCACCACCTGGCATCACCATAACCATTTCGCCGCCCAAGGCTTGTAATTGCTGGTTGATAGTTGATTTTAATCCCTCGCTTAAAGAAAGCAGGGAAATTATCAAAAATATACCTATAATAATACCCAAAAGAGTTAACAAACTCCTCAACCTCCTGGTCTTTATGTTTCTTAGGGCTATTTTAAAATATTCTTTTATTTCTTCCATAGATATTTCCTGCCGTTTGCATAGTTTTCGATTATTTGACCATCTTGAATGTGGACTGTTTCTTCAGTATAATCTGCAATCTTGGGATCGTGGGTAACTACCACCATTGTGCCACCTTTTTCGCTGTGGTATTCAGTTAAAATCTCCATTATTTTTTTACCGGTAACCGAATCTAAATTTCCGGTTGGCTCATCAGCGATAATCACTTCTGGATCATTAGCAAAAGCCCGGGCCAAGGCAACCCTTTGTCTTTCTCCCCCTGAAAGCTCGGCTGGCTGATGTAGAGCCCTTTCTTTAAGCCCCACCATCTCCAAAAGACCTGCTGCCTTTTTCTCTCTTTCTTCTGATAACATTTTTTGAAAAATCATTGGCAGCATTACGTTTTGTAAAGCATTAAGGTTGGGAAGCAAATTAAATTCCTGAAAAACAAATCCTAATATTTTCCCCCGAAATTGAGCAAGTTGACTTTCCGCCATTTTAGAAATATCTTTTCCTTTCAAATAAACTTTTCCTTTTGTCGGAAAATCTAAACAACCCACCATGTTTAACAAGGTGGATTTGCCGGACCCGGAAGAACCCATAATAGCCACAAAAGCGCCTGGATTTATTTCCAGGCTCAATCCCCTTAAAGCGGCTAATTCTGTCTTTCCCAGTTGATAAATCTTCCAAACATTTTCTAGTTTAATGATTGGTTCTGGCATAATGAGTTAATTTTAGGGAATAATTACTTGGTCTCCTTCATTAAGCCCAGAAATAATTTCTATTAAATCATCACTTCCTAAAAGACCCGTTTCAACTTCTCTTTCTTCTGGCTTTTCGCCAACTAAAACTTCTACAAATTTCTTTCCATCTTTTTTCTGAATAACGTCTTCGGGAACCATTAAAACATTCTCTTTTTCAGCAGTTTTAATAACTAAATCTGCTGTCATCCCCGGCCTAACTCCACCTGGTAAATTTTCAAAAGCAATAGTTACTTCATAGTAAACTACTCCTTCAATTAGTTTTTCAGCCGGGTCAATTGAAATTACTTTTCCTTCAAAAATTTCTTCGGGAAAAGCAACTAAAGAAATGCCTACCGGATTATTAATATCTACTTTAACTACATCTTCTTCGTAAATATTCACCTCTATTTCAAAGGGGGCTGACGGTAAAAGAGCAATGATAACATCCTGTAGAACTAGTTCTCCTTCTCTTTTGTTTATTTTTGTTACCTGTCCATTGACGGGGCTTTTTAAAGTAGCTTCTTCTATTTGATTTCCTAAAAGATTGACTTGGGCCTGAGCCTGATTTACTTGGGCCCGATAAAGGTCAATATCTTCCTGGCGAGGCGAAGCCACCAATAGGTCCAGCTCATCTTGGGCTGCTTGAAGGTTGCCCTTAGCTGAATCAACCGAAAACTGATCGGAAGTAATCGACTGCTGGGAATTAGTAATATTAGTAATAGCAGTATTAATATTTGTCCTATAGGTATCTAAAGAGGTTTTATCAGTAGAGGAAACTATATTGCGATAAACCGGTCCTTCGCAAACCTCTCTGATAATCTCCAAGGAATCATAAATATTGTCTAAATTCTTCTTTGTTTCAGAGAGAGCTAAATCAATATTTTCGTTTTGGGTCTGAGCTTTGGCTTTTTCTAAATAAGATTTGGTTTGGGATACTGCAGTTGTTATTTTATCTGCATTCTCTTTTACTTTAATTCCCTGTTGATCGTTTTGGGAAAAATAAGTTCTTTGGATTGAATCTACTTCACTTTGGGCATTATAAGCTTTTAAATAAGAACTATCTAAAACATTCAGGCCATCTTGATAGCTATTTTCTAAATTTTCCTTAGCGGTATCCAAAGAAATTTGAAAATTTTTAACATTAGTTTCGGCAACTTTTATTTCTTCTGGAGTTGCTCCAGTCAATAACTTATCTAATCCTGCCTGAACCACAGAGAGAGCAGCTTTTGCTTCTTGAAGTTGAATTTGAAGCTGGGTTGTTTTCAGCCTCGCCAAACTTTCTCCCGTCCCAACTTTGTCTCCAACTTCAACGTAGATTTTTTCAATTCTGCCGGCACTTTTAAAACTAAGGTTTATTTCCTCCCCCTTTTTAACCTGGCCGGTTTCAGAAACCTCTTGGGAAATGTTTCCCAAAGACACTTCAGCCAATGTAAAAGTGGGCTTTTCTTTTTTTAAAAAGCCTTGATAGATGGCGAAAATCGCCACAATTGCAATAATAACTATTAGAATTATTTTTTTACTCATACTTTAAACTCTCTTTTAATTATACTTGTTTAAAAAAATTTTGCAATAAAGACCCCAGCCCAAAAAAACAAAGACTGGGGTTTTTAATTAGAGGCTTTTCTTCGAGCCATGTTTCGAAACTCTTCTTTTTCTTTTTCTATATCCATCTCCCTTTTTGCTCTATTGACTTCTTTTCTATTTATCGTCCACATTTTTTGGTAACCTATCCTTACCATCTTTGCAGCTAATTTCTTATCGCTAATTAATGTATACACCATGGCACGGCTTATACCCAGCTCTTCGGCTGCTTCCTGAACGTTTAAGTCTTGCTTGATTGTTTCTTGACTTATTATTTTTCCTTCAGGCAGAGATTTTATTTTTTTCTTTTTTGACCAGGGATCGAGCCCATGTAAAACACCAGGACACCACTGACATCTCCATAATGGTTTTCCCTTATCTTTTATCCACCAATGAGCGCCATTGGGGCTGTCGGAACCGGGACATCTCAAACTTTCTTTCTCTAAACTTTTTTCGTTTTTTCTTGATAAGGTTATGTTTTTCAATTTCTACCTCCTTTCCTTTTTTTGATTGTTAAGATTCACTTAATAAATTTTAGCAGATTCTTCGGTAGTTTTCAATTACCAGAATTACTTAAATGTTTTTACCTGTGGAAAACTTTATTTTATTTCTTCCTTAATTAGTTTAAAATTTAATAATACTCAAAGGTCGAGAAAGTATTCTAAAAATTAATTTTTTAAAAAAAGTAATGTTAGAATTAACGAACCTCTTTGCTACTCCATTTATGCAGTCGATTGTTATTTTAATAATAGCCGATGTTATATTAGGGATCATCGCCGCTTTAGTTAAAAAAGAGTTTGTCTTCGGAAAACTCTGTAATTTTATGAAATGGCCAGTAATTGGATATGTTTTTGGCTTTGCTGTAATTGAATTAGTTGGTCAAGCTTTACCATCTTTATCCTGGTTAGTTACTGCTGCCTTTGTTTTGATTGTTATTACTCTTTTAGCTTCAATTTTTGGAAATTTAGGAAAACTTGGTCTGCCGCTACCTGGAACCTTAAAAAGGTAAAAAATTTAGATTAAATGGAGAATTCAAATGCGCGCCAGAAGCGCGCATTTGACTTGCGGGGACGCCAGGATTCGAACCTGGAACAAGAATTTTGGAGATTCTCATGATAACCATTTCACCACGTCCCCAAGTTTTATTTATTCCAATCTCGTCTTTTGTCTTTTTTGGCAGTTTTGTTGGAAAAACCTCTCGGATATCTCTTTTCAAGTTTTTTAATATTTTCTTTCATAGCATCATTCAAATTCCAGCCAAAAAAATTACAAATCATCGCAACATACCACATAGTATCTCCCAGATTTTCTTTAATTCCTTTCTTTTGGTCGTCGCCATGGGAAAATGTCTTTTTGATGCAACCGGCAACGTCTCCGGCTTCCCCTGAAATTCCTAAACCCAGAGTCATTATCTCTTTTTCTTTATCGCGGAATTTCTTGGCAGTTCTTTTACAAAGTTTTTGATATTCTTTTAAATCCATTTTTTTAATTTCACTGACCCGGTTTATCTACCACACCGAGCAGCAAAAGCAAAATAAAAAAAGTAACGCTCTAAACCCTTGAGGGTGCTTTTATATTCTCGGCCGTCGGTAATGGCGTCGCAAAAGACTTCTCTTAAACGGGCAATTTCTCTCAAGCGTCCTTTCCAACGCGGGTCTGCGAGGGTTAAATCAAATAGCTCAAGCGCTCTTTGAACAGCACCCCCATAGAACCTCTGATTTTTGTTAAACCACCGCTGTGCCCGGTTAACTTCGCTTCCAATATTTGCCAGTTGTTCCATTAGAGAAAGTTTCTGCCATTTGCCCGAAGCTAAATTTTGGTGTATAGCTGAAACCATTTGTCTATTGAATAGTCGATGAACTTCGTTCATCTTCACCCTTCGTTGACACTCGGGTAATTAATTTCTGAACAATGTTTTTAATTTTTTCTCTTATTTTCGGGTTCTCCACCTCTCTTGAACGATTGCCAAAAGAGGGCTTAATGTTAATTATTGAATCAAATTCAATCCATTCTTCATCTGCTTTTTCAGGATATAGATTTATACCCCATGTATGTTCCCGAGTTGATCCTTCTTGTTCCATTAACGCCACCTCCTCATCTGAGTGCAACTCGCCCCCTATTGCCATTATCTCCCGCTCAATATCTACAACCGCCTTCACTAAGTCGCCAAATTGTTTTTTCGCAACATCAATAAGCTCTTTTTTACTCATCGAATCTTTTACAATTTTTGTTTCCATAATTCCTGTTTCTTCAATTCTTTATGTGGGGCATACTATGAGGCGTGTGTGGGACGCCTACAAGAGTTAATAGTTCAGAGACCCAGACCCAAATTTTATACTCAATCCTTCGAGGTGCGGGTATTTTTTTATTTTACAACTATCAGCTCCTCAAACTCAAAGATAAGGTGTGTGCCTAACGCTTGATTTCTTTGTGCAAAGTATGTTTTCTGCACCATTTACAGAATTTCTTCAATTCTAATTTTTTCTCAGCCAATATTTTTGACTTGTGAGTAAAATAATTTATCCTTTTACATTCGGAACACTGAAGTTTTGTAAATGGTTTTTTTGCAGGCATAGTTTTAATTTATAAAAAATCCAAGTATTTATTTTTTCGCATTCTTGGTCAATAATTTCTACGATCGTAGAAATTATTGACCCTGCTGAGCCGGAGATGGGAATTGAACCCATGACCTTCCCGCCCTTTTAACTAAGCCTGGAGGCGGAGTTGAACCGCCGACCTCGTCTTTACCAAAGACGTGCTCTAACCGACTGAGCTATCCAGGCATAAAGAGCAGGACGTTCTACCACTGAACTACTCCGGCAAAGAAATAGTGGGTAGGGAGGGATTCGAACCCCCGGAGCCCGAAGGCGCGTGGTTTACAGCCACGTGCATTTGACCACTCTGCCACCTACCCATTTTAAATTATTTTATCACAGAAATGCTTAATTTTCAATCTTTCGGCAGGCGCAGACCGGCAATAACTTTTTGGTGTTTTTTTCGCCACTTTTCAATTTTCTTATGATGGCCGGAAAGCAAAACTTTTGGCACTTGCCATTTTAGTCCCTTTTTAGGACTGAACGCTTCAGGTCGGGTATATTGAGGATATTCAATAAACCCCTTTTCTTTCGTAATTCTTTCTTTTAACAATTGCTCTTTCCCCAAAACTCCGGGAATCAATCTGGCTACTGTTTCTGCCACTATCATTGCCGGCAGTTCTCCTCCCATTAAATCGTAATCTCCGATTGATACAGTTTCGTCGGCGATATATTTTGCCACTCTTTCATCTACCCCTTCGTATCTTCCGCAAATTATAATTATTCTATCTAATTTCGAAAAACGATAAGCTATTTTTTGGTTAAATTTCTTTCCTCTCGGAGTAAAAAGAACTACTTTTGATTTTTGCCTCTTGTTTCTTGTTTTTTGTTTTTTTAAAGCGGTTATCGCTTTGAAAATAGGTTCAACCTTCAGAACCATTCCCAATCCCCCGCCAAACGGACGATCATCAACAGTCTTATGTTTATCGGCTGCCCATTTTCTTAAATTATGAATATTAATTTTAATTAAATGCTTCTTTTGGGCACGCTTAATAATGGATTCTTTTAAATAAGAATTAAAAATCTCTGGAAAAATTGTAATAATATCAAAAATCATAATAATACAAAAACGGAGCCACTAAGTATGGTAGCACCGTTTTTGCGCCGTGTAAACGATTTTTGAGTGTTTACAGTTTCAAGTCTTCGAGTCCTTCTCCTTCAGCAGGAGCTCTTCTTCCTCGAGTAGGAGCAGTTCTGCCACCAGCTGGTTCCTCGATCTTTAAATTCACTCGAGCGTGAGTTTTAAGACCGACGATTCGAACCAAATTTCTGATAGCTCTAGCAGTAGCACCAGCTTTTCCGATGATCTGACCCATGTCTTCAGGATTTACTTTTAAAGAAAGTAAAACTCCCATTTCATCAACCTTTCGGTCAATTTTGACATCCCCTGGGTTATCAACTAAAGCTTTGATGACATACTCAAGAAAATCTTGATCGCTTGCTTTTTTCTCAGCCATAATTCTTTCAGAACTTAATTAATCAATAATCATTTCTAGTAGCCCGACCTTTGCCTTTCACCTGACTCCCTTTCTTTCAGAGAACCGGTAATTCTGCAAGCCAGCTTAGCTGGCAAAAGCTACTAATTTTAATATTCTATTATTTTAAAAAAATTTGTCAAGTCCCAATAAGCTGCTAAGGAGAGGAAGGACGATGAAGATAAATCTTCATCTTTACCTTCGCTAGTATAAATATACCAGCTCGGAGAGAGAGTTTTTTAACTTCTCCTTAACAACTGATTGGGGGAAACTTGTTGAAGGGATGAGTGACACTCCTTCAACAAGTTCCCGTTTTTTGACCTACCGGTTCGCCTACCGGCCCTACCGACGTTCGTTCTTGCAGGCGATAGCATCTTCCCACCGGAAGAAGATAACACCGAATAGTTCGTAATAAATCATCTATAACCTCCTTTTTTTCAAAATTTTTTCTCTGAGCACATAGCTAGAGTCTCCTTTCTACTTTTAATAGTAAGGAGAGGACTTTCTTTGAATTCTCTAAAAAAATTCTCTCGTTACTATTTCTTTTAAGCCATAGG
>CAZBBD010000004.1:0-13700 GCA_964490315.1 uncultured Candidatus Saccharibacteria bacterium | reverse complement strand
AATTTTAAAACAAATGGGGGCTGAAATTGAATGGCTGGAACAAAGAAAAATCAAAATAAGTCCAGCAAATATTAACCCAGAAAAAATCCCGGCTGGTCTGGTTGAAAAAATGAGGGTTTCAGTCTTATTAATTGGGCCTCTTTTAGCTAGATTTAAAAAATTTAAAGTTCCCCATCCCGGAGGAGATAAAATTGGCCTCCGGCCAATTTCTACTCATATTCAAGCCCTAAAGGATTTTGGAGTAAAAATTGAAGAAAAAGAAGGATTTTATTTTTTTGAAGCCCCAGACGATCTCCAAGGGAAAAGAGTTGTTTTAAAAGAGTTTTCAGTTACGGCTACTGAAAATTTAATGATGTTAGCTGTTTTAGCTAAAGGGAAAACTACAATTGAAATTGCTGCTGCCGAGCCTCAGGTTCAAGATTTGGGAAAATTTCTAAAAGATATGGGCTTAACAATAGAAGGAATAGGAACCCACACGATTGAAATCGAGGGAAAACCTGCCTCGCAGCAAGGCAGGGAGAAATTATCGGGAACTGAATTTAAGATTTGCCCTGATCCCTTAGAAGCTGGAACTTTTTTAATTGCTTTCGCTATAACTAGTGGGGAAGGAAGAATTAAAAATGTAAACGCCGAACACCTAACAATGTTTTTAGAAAAAATGAAAGAAATCGGAGTAAATTTTGAAGTTTTAGACAGTGAAATTTTAGTAAAACCTTCAACAAAGTTTAAACCAACTAAAATTCAAGTTTTACCTTATCCTGGATTCCCAACCGATTTACAACCTCAAACCTCAGTCTTATTAACTCAAGCTCAAGGGAAAAGTTTAATTCATGATCCATTATATGAAAATCGTTTCCAGCATTTACATGAGTTAAGAAAAATGGGGGCTGATATTGAAATCACCGACCCCCATCGAGCTTTAATTTTTGGAAAAAGAGAGTTGGTTGGAAATAAAATAAACGCCTCAGACATAAGGTCGGGTGCTGCTCTAATTTTAGCTGGCTTAATTCCAAAAGGAGAAACTCTGATTGAGAATACTTCCCAAATTGAAAGAGGCCACGAGAAAATTGAAGAGAAATTAAAAAAGCTTGGAGCTCAAATTGAAAAAGTTTAATGGTTATTTAAATTCTTCTAAGATTTTTTTAGAATCTAAATTCCTTTTTACCCTGTACCAAGGGTTTTTTAATTGTAAAAAACCTTCCCCAAAAGTTTGTTTTTGAACATTATAGAAAACCCCAATTGGAATTTTAGAATTTTTATCAAAATTATAATCCCACTCTTTCGCTTTTTTAATTGCTTCTCCAAAATTTGAATCATTATAATTTTTTAATTTATAAATATGCTTTTGAAAATAAGGGATAGCATTATGGAAGGCAATGCAAGGCTGTAAGATGTCAATTAAAGAAAATCCTTTGTGCAAAATTGCTCTCTTAATAATGTCCTTCAAGTAAGGGACATCTAAAGCATAGCCCCTGGCAATAAATGTAGCCCCACTAACTAAAGCTAATAAAACTGGATTTAATGGTTTTATGTTTTCTCCCAAGGGAGTGGAAGGTCCTTTAAATCCTTTTTCTGAGGTTGGAGTAACTTGGCCCGTGGTCAAAGCAAAAACCTGATTATCGTGAACAAGCATAGTCAAATTGGCATTATACCGGCAGGTATGGATAAAATGAGAAATACCCTCGGCATAAGTATCGCCATCGCCTCCATAACCTATCACTGTTAATTGAGGATTACCGGTCTTTATTCCAAGACAAGTTGGCAAGACTCTCCCATGGATTGAATAAAAACCATTTACATTTAGATAATCGTAAATTTTAGCGTGGCAGCCAATCCCAGTAACAATCGCTATGTCTTTAGCTTTAATCTTTCGCTCTTTAACTAATTCAGCTAAAGCTTTTTCCGAAGCTCCTAAAATTGAATAGTTAGTGCAGCCCGGGCACCAAGTAATTTCTTCTTTTGTAGAAAAATTATCAGGTTTCATAATTTTGAAATCTTTTTAACTAAATAATCGGCGGTAAAGGGTCTGGCATCGTACTTTAAAATTTTATTTTTTAGAATATTGCCGGTTTTCTCAGCAATTACATCTCCTAAGGGTCCGGTAGTATTATTTTCGATTAAAATCACCTTTTTTGATTTTGAAATCTCTTTTTTTACTTTCTCTCCGGGGAAAGGTGAAAGATAAGATATTTGCAAGAATCTGAAATTTTTTAATTGAGGAAGGGCATCTAAAATTGCTCCTTTTGGAGAACCCCAACTAATTAAAAGATTTTCCCCTTTTCCATAAACTGAAACTGGATTTAATCTTTCAATCTCTTTTTCTAAATGAGGTAATTTTTTAAATCTTTTGTCTGCCATTTTCTGAGCCCAATACGGATCCTCGACAGTAAGGCCATATTCATTATGTTCATAACTTGTTGCTCTAACTGCGGGGCCCTGACCGGGAACAGCTCTGGGTGATACCCCATTTTTTGTGATTTTATAGCTTTGGTAATTTTTAGGGGGATTTTCCAAAATAAATCTTGAGTTTGAAATCTTCGAGCTTTCTAATCTATCAAAACTAAAATTGCTTTCTCCTAAATGTTTATCTCCAAGAATTATTGATAAAACTCTATACTTTGAAGAAAGATAAAAAGCTTCTTTAGTTCTTAGAAATGCTTCTTTTGAATCTCCCGGAGCTACAACTACTCTTAAGAATTCTCCCTGGCCAGCATTCAAAGCAAGTTTTAAATCTCCCTGTGCAGTGTAAGTTGGAACTCCGGTAGATGGAGCCGGCCGTTGGGCTAAATAAACCACCAGGGGGACCTCTGACATTCCCTGAAGACTTAAAGCCTCTGCCATTAGAGAAAAACCGCCACCAGAAGTTCCAACCATTGTTTTAGCTCCGGTATAACTTGCTCCTAAAGCGGCATTCACTACAGCAATTTCATTTTCTAGCTGTAAGACTAAAATATTATATTTAAGTTGCCTTTTGGCTAACCAGTGCAAGACTGGAGTAGCAGGAGTCATAGGATAAGCAATATAAACATCAATTCCTGCAGCCACTGCCCCAGCCGCTACTCCTTCGTTTCCTGAAATAAAATACCTTTCCTTTCCAGCTTTTCTAAAATTCTCTTTTTTCTCTCTTAATTTATAACCTTCTTTAATAGCCTTTTTTACTAAATCTGATTTTTCTTTAAAAATTTTTCCAGCTCTTTTTTGAATCAATTTTCCATCCACCCCAAAATATTTCATCACCGCCCCTATTAAAACATTATTCCCTACTATTTCTGGAGCTTTTAGCTTTTCTAAAATCTTTTTTGTTTCTTTCAATCTAAAAATTTCCCCCCCACTATTTAAATTCTTTTTATGTAAATCAATTGTCTTTTCATCTAAAGCTATTATTAGGTCGTAATTTTCTTTGTGAGAATAAACTGGTTTCTCAGAAATTCTTATAACATTAAAATTATGTCCTCCTCTAATTAAAGACGGATAATCTCTGTAATTAAAAACATAATAGCCCAAATCAGCAAATAATCTTCCCAAAAAATAAGAGGTGAAAGCTATCCCCTGTCCAGCTTTTCCTCCAATTAGAATTGAATAATCTTTATTAGCCATAAAGTTATTCCACAGTTACTGACTTAGCTAAGTTTCTTGGTTTATCAACATCATGACCAAGTAAAACGGCCATGTGATAAGCAAAAAGGTGCAAAGGAATAGTTGCCAAAATTGGAGTTAGCATCTCCAATGTTTTAGGGATATAAATAACATCATCAACCAGCTTTTTAATCTCTTCGTTTCCCTCTGTAGCAATTGCTATTATCGGCCCTTTACGAGCTTTAATTTCCTGGATATTGGAAATCATTTTTTCATAAACTGAATCTGAAGGACAAATAGCAATAGTCGGAAAATCTTCATTGACTAAAGCAAGTTCGCAATGCTTAAGTTCTCCTGCCCTAAGTCCTTCAGCGTGGATATAAGTAACCTCTTTAAATTTATGGGCTCCTTCACGAGCAATAGGATGATTATATTTTCTACCAATATAATAAAAATTTTTAAAATCTTTGTACTTTTGGGCTATTTTTTCAATTTCTGAAGCTGTTTTTAGAACTTTTCTACCCAATTCCGGAAGTTTTGCTATTTCAGAAACAATTCTTTTCCCCATCACTAAAGCCATATCTTTCTGTCTACCCAAATAAACAGTGAGTATGGCCAAAGTTGTTAACTGGCCCACAAATGCTTTCGTTGATGCCACAGCTATTTCCGGACCTGACCTTGTGTAAATACCAGCATCGGTTTCCCGGGATTGAGTAGAACCGACAACATTAGTGATTCCTAGGCTTAAAACCCCCTTCCCCTTCATTTCTCTTAAAGCGGCTAGGGTATCAGCGGTCTCGCCTGACTGAGAAATGAAAACTGCGGCAGTCTTTTTACCTAATACTGGGTTTCGATAACGAATTTCTGAGCCGACATCAACTTCAGTAGAAATTCCTGCATATTCTTCCAGCATATATTCTCCCACCCTCGCAGCATGAGCTGCAGTACCACAAGCAATCAACAGGATTCGGTTAATCTCTCTTAGTTTGTTAGAGATAGAACCTAATCCCCCCAACCGAATCTGGCCTTCTTCAGGCATTAATCTCCCGCGAGTTGCATTTTCAATCGTTTCGGGCTCTTCCATTATCTCTTTCAGCATAAAATTTGCATATCCCCCTTTTTGAACTTCTTCCGGTGTCCATTCAATCTGGACTATTGGTTTTTCTTTCAGGATAAAAAAACTATCGGGCTTTAGAATAGCTATTTCATTATCATCTAAATTAACCACTTGTCTTGTACGAGCAATGACTGCTGATGGATCAGAGGCAACTAAAATTTCGTCCTGGTTTATACCTAATAGTAAAGGAGAAGAAAGCCGGGCAGCAACCATTTTCCCGGGCTCTTTTTTAGAGATTACTGCCATCCCGTAAGTCCCCTTGATTTCTTTAAGCGCTTTTCTTACTGCTTCCTCTAAATTTCCTTGAAAATATTTTTCTATTAGATGAGCCACTACTTCGGTATCACATTCAGAATTAAATTTATGTCCCTCTTTCAAAAGTTTTTCTTTTAGTTCCTGAAAATTTTCAATAATTCCATTGTGGACTAAAAAAATTTCGCCATTACAATCAAAATGAGGATGAGCATTTGCATCTGTTGCTCCGCCATGGGTAGCCCAACGAGTGTGCAAAATAAAAGGATTACCATTTAAATCAAGCTTGCTTTCTATAATGGCTTTTTCTAAATTATCAATTCTGCCCGCTTTTTTAATAAGAGAAATATCCCCTTTGTCAGAATTATACCAAGCAGCACCAGCCGAATCATAACCGCGGTATTCTAACCTTCTTAGGGCCTCTAACCCCATTCTTATATCTTGATTTTTACCAACATAACCTACAATTCCACACATATAACTAAATTACTATATTAATTAATTTGCCTGACACAAATATGACTTTTTTTATTTCCTTTTCTTCTATCCACTTTTTAACCTTTTCTCGGCTTAATGTCAATTCTTTGGCTTTTTCTTCGGAAATACCTGCTTCAGCTTCAATTTTATCCCGGACCCTACCATTAACTTGAATGACTAAAGTAATGATTTCTTCTTTAATTAATTCAGGATTATATTTTGGCCATTTTTCAAAGAAAATACTTTTTTTATTTCCTAATTTTTGCCAAAGCTCTTCAGAAATATGGGGAGCAAAAGGAGAAAGTAAAATTAAAAATCTTTCAATTACCTCCTTTCCAATCTCTTTTTTATTTTCTTGAGCGAAATTTACAAATTTCATAAAAGCAGCAATTGCCGTATTAAATTTTGTTATTTCTAAGTCTTCATTTATTTTTTTATTAAGTTTATGAACAGCCTTTATTATTCCTGGCCCACTTTCTTTATTTTCAGCACACTCTAAAACTAATTTCCAAACTCTTTCTAAAAATCGGTGTGCTCCCTTTACTCCCCAGGTATTCCAAGCAATAGTTTCTCCAAAAGGGCCTATAAACATTTCATAAATTCTTAATGTATCTGCTCCATATTGCCGGACAATATCGTCGGGATTAATCACATTACCAAAAGATTTTGACATCTTTCTGCCGTCTTCAGCCAAAACTATTCCATGAAAAGTTCTTTTTTGATAAGGCTCTGGTTGGGGGACAATTCCAATATCAAAAAGGAATTTATAAATAAAACGAGAATATAGAAGATGGAGGGTAGTATGTTCCAGGCCACCGTTATACCAATCTACCGGCAACCAATATTTTAATTTTTTAGGATCAGCTAAAGCTTTATTATTTTGATGGTCGCAATAGCGCATATAGTACCAGTTAGAACCTGCCCAATTGGGCATAGTATCTGTTTCTCTCTTAGCTGAATTTCCGCATTTTGGACATCTTATGTTTACCCACTCAGAAATTGTTGCCAAGGGCGATTCGCCAGTTCCGGTTGGTTGGTATTTTTCAATATAAGGAAGTTTAACTGGTAAGTCTTTCTCTGGGACCGGTACTGCTCCACATTTTGGACAATGAATAATAGGAATTGGCTCTCCCCAGTAATGTTGTCTGGAAAAAACCCAATCTCTTAACTTGTATTGAACTGTTTTTCTTCCTAATCCTTTTTTCCCTAACCACTCAGTAATTTTTCCAATAGCTTTTTGAGAAGATAATCCGTTAAATTCACCAGAATTAATTAAAGTTCCATAATCAACAAAAGCTTCTTTCGAAATATCACCACTAGAAATAACCTCTCTGATTTCTAAACCGTATTTTTTAGCGAAGTCATAATCTCGGTAATCGTGAGCAGGAACCATCATTACTGCTCCTCCACCATAAGTAGCCACTACATAATCTCCAATCCAAACCGGAATTTTTTCAGAATTTACTGGATTTAGACAATAAGCACCGGTAAAAACTCCGGTTTTTTCTTTTTCTAACTTCTCTCTCTCAAAGTCGCTTTTCTTTTTGGCTTCCTTAATATATTTTCTGACTTTCTTTTCGTTTTCTTTGGTAATTAGCTTCTCGGTTAAAGGATGTTCTGGTGCCAAAATAACAGCAGTTGTCCCAAAAAGAGTATCGGTTCTGGTTGTAAAAACCTTAATCACCTCTTCTGAATTGACAATTTTAAAATTAATTTCGGTACCGTAACTTTTTCCAATCCAGTTTATCTGCTGAGCTCTTACTCTTTCTGGATAATCAGCTTTCTTTAAGTCATCAATCAATCTGTCAGCATAAGTTGTAATTTTAAGCATCCATTGTTTCAAAACTTTTTTCTCGACCTGGCTGCCACAACGCTCACACAAACCCCCAACTACTTCTTCGTTGGCTAAACCAATTTTACAAGAAGGACACCAGTTAATAGGGATTTCTGCCTGATAAGCTAATCCTTTTTCAAAAAGTTTTAGAAAAATCCATTGAGTCCATTTATAATAATTGGGGTCAGCAGTATTAATTTCTCTCGACCAATCAAAAGAAAGACCAAGACTTTTCAGCTGACGCTTGAATAATTTAATATTGTTTTTAGTAATCTCTATGGGGTGGATGCCAGTTTTAATTGCGTAATTTTCAGTTGGCAGGCCGAAAGCATCCCAACCAATAGGATATAAAACATTATATCCTTCCATTCTTTTTTTCCGAGCAACAGCATCTAAAGCAGAATAACTTCTGACGTGGCCGACATGAATCCCCTCACCTGAAAGATAAGGAAATTCAATTAAAATATATTTTTTTGTTTCCTTTGAAAAATCCTTTGCCTGATAAAATTTATTTTTCTCCCAATAATCCTGCCATTTCTTTTCTATTTTTTGGGGATTGTGATTCATAAATTAAATAATTTTTTGGCGTTTTTAGTAGTAATTTCAGCTATCTCTTCATAGCTTATATTTTTAATTTTGGCAATTTTTTCAACAATATATTTCAGATAAAGGGGCTCATTTCTTCCCTCAATTTGAGGCGGGGTCAAATAAGGACAATCAGTTTCAATTAAAATTTTATCTAAAGGGGTACTTTCAATATTTTCTTCAAAAACTATTCCTTCAATTGATTTAAAAATTATTCCATTAAATCCAATATAATATCCAAAATTTAAATATTCCTTTAATTCTTCTAAATTCCCCACAAAACCGTGGGCTACTGCTTTTTGAGGTCTAATTTCTGGATTTTCTTTTAAAAGATTAATCAAATCCTTATGGGCCATTCTACAATGAAAAATCACCGGCAAGTTTAATTCATAAGCTAAATCTAATTGTTTCAAAAGGGCTTCCCGTTGTTTTTCTTTAAAAAGTTCTAATTTCCTTCTTGTTTTCGGCTTCCAATAATAATCTAAACCAATTTCGCCAATAGCTACCACTTTTGATTTAGCTTGTCCTGAACCTGTCGAATGGACTAATTCTTTGTATTTCTCATAATCAAAACTTTCCTCTCTTGAATTAAAGGCGGTCTCTTCTTGATCTAATTTCATTTTCACCAATCCAGCGTTTAGATGAATAGGGTGCAAACCAATTGCGGCATAAACCCCTCTTTCATATTTCTCAGCAATTTCTACTGCTTTTTTGCTGGTCTCATATTTAGTACCGATGTTAATCACCCAGATATCGTTTTCTAAGGTTCTTTTAATAACTTCTTCGGAATCTGCTTTATAAGCATTAAAATTTAGATGGGCGTGGGTATCAATGAGCATAAACTAAATTCTTGGAAACAATGGTTTGGCTTCTTTGGTTTTTAATTGCTTAGATATTTTCTCTGAAGTTTCTGGTAAAAATGGCTGAAGCATATTAGCAATATTGCCAAGAGCAAATAACAAATTACCAATAACTTTTTTTTTCCGCCAACCGGCGGATTTCATTTCCTCCCAAGGCCTTTCTTTTTCAATATGTCTATCACAAAAACTAATCAAACCCCAAATTGTTTTTAGGGCTTCATTAAATTTAAATCCTTCTAATGCTTTTTTGTAATTTTTCCAGGTCTTATTTATTTCTGCTTGGAATACGGAATTTGGAATTTGTTTGGAAGGCGACGAGGATTTCATCCTCATTTTCACTTTCGCTTCCATAAATGGAAACTCGGTATTTGATTTAGCGACCATAGTGATTACTCTTGAAACAAGATTTCCGATTCCGGACGCCAAATCGCTATTATATCTCTCTTCAAACTTTCGATAAGTAAAATCTCCATCTTCAGTAGGAAGAATTTCACGTAAAAGGAAATATCTTACTGGATCAGTTCCATATTTTTTAACCAATTTAAAGGGATCAATAACATTCCCTAAAGATTTTGACATCTTTTGACCCTTAACAGTAATAAACCCGTGAACAAATATAGTTCTTGGCAATGGCAACCCTAAAGAAAGAAGAATCCCCGGCCAAATTAAACAGTGAAATTTTTGAATATCTTTGCCAATACAATGGATATCAGCTGGCCAATATTTTTTGAATTTGCTGCTGTTTTTTGAGTAACTTAAAGCAGAAATATAGTTAGTTAAGGCGTCGGCCCAGACGTAAATGGTTTGAGTCTTATCGTCAGGAACGGGTATTCCCCACTTTAAATCCTTCCTTGGACGAGAAAAACTAATATCTTCCAGTCCCTGTCTTGCGAAGTTAAGCATTTCATTTTTTCTTGATTCGGGAATAATCTTAATAACTTCATCTTCAATAATTTTCTCAATTCTTTTTGAATATTTTGAAAGCTTAAAAAAATAGTTCTCTTCTTTAATGATTTCTGGTTCCTTTTGATGGATGGTGCATTTTCCATTGATTAAATCTTTTTTTGTAATAAATGCTTCGCAACCAGAACAATAAAGCCCCTGATATTTTCTTTTATATATATCTCCCTGTTTCTTTAAGTTCAGCCAAACTTTTTTTACTCCCGGCCAGTGCTTTTTTTTATCAGTTGTTCTGATAAAATCATCGTTTGATAAATTAAGAATTTCTTTTAGTTTTTTGAATTTAGCTGAAATTTCATCACAAAATTTCTTTGGTGTTTTTTTAGCTTCTTCTGCTGCCTTTACCACCTTTTGCCCATGTTCATCTGTTCCTGTTAAAAAGAAAACATCTTTTCCTAAAAGACGGCAGTATCGAGCCAAAATATCTGCTTGAATTGATTCTAAAGCAAAGCCCAAATGAGGTGGAGTGTTTGTATAGGCGATACTTGTTGTAATGAAAAAACCTTTTGTTTTAACCAACATAATCTTAAAAGGAGGCTGAACCTCCTTTTGATTTTAACATATTTAGGTTTTTATTTAAAATTACTCCATTGTCGTCTCTGTTTCCTTTCTTTTTTTTAAAAAATCTCTTAAAAACTCATAAATTATTCCAGCCAAAGGAATGGCTAAAATTGCTCCTAAAATTCCTAAAAGCTTTGCTCCGACCGCTAAAGAGATTAAAACCAAAACTGGGGGGAGACCAACAAATCTTTTAGTTAAAACCGGAGTTAAAATGTTTCCTTCTATCTGCTGAATTAAAATAAAAGCAATTAAAATAAACAAAGCTTTAAGCCAAGAATCCAAAGCAGCAAAAATTGTAATAATCACTCCGGCAAAAAGCGGCCCAAGAATTGGAATAATGTTAGTTACCCCAGCAAATAAACTTAAGGCAAAAGAATAATCAATGTTAAATAATCTTAAAGTCAAGTAGGAAGCTAACCCAACAAAGATGCAACATAAAATTCTTCCCCCAAACCAACCAGCTACTTTAGTTTGGGATTTTTCCCATAGAGCTAAAATATAGGATTCGTATCTTTTTGGAGAAAGAATTCCAATTATCCTTTCCACCCCTTTTTCCTCCAAAGAAAGGAAAATGGCAATAGCAAAAATAGTGACAGTAGAAAAAATTCCCCCAAAAATAATAGCTAATGCGGAAAAAATGGTAGCAGAAGCTTTGGTCAACCATTCTTGAAAAGCAGCAGTGAAGCTTTCTATATTTTCAAAAGCCTCAATCCCCAATCCTCTCAAAAGCGGGGAAATCTTTTCAAAATATTGAGGAAAAAGTTGAGGGAATTGCTGAACTTCAGAAATAAACATTGGCAAAGTAGAATAAATTACTAATCCTAAAATTCCAAAAATAGCAACATAAACAAAAATTACTGATAGTACTCTGGGAATTTTAAATTTCTGAAGAAAATTGATAGCTGGATTAAATAAAACCGAAATAATTACGGCAAAAACAACCCAAATCAAAATATCTCTGACTAGATAAAGAATATAAAAACAGATGATAGCAATAGAAGTTTTTAGGATTGTTCCCCAGGAAATATCTAATAATCGATTACCGTTCATAGTCTTAATAATTATTTAAATCTTTCTTTATTTTTAAATGGGCCAATTAAAGCCAGATTTAATTTTGAGGGTTGGAAAATATCTTTAGCTACTTTCAGAATATCTAATTGAGAAACTCGGTCAATTTTTTTGAAAATTTCTACTGGAGTTAAAATTCTATTTTCCAGAAGTTCCTGCCCGGCATAGAAAGAAGCCTGGACATCAGAAGATTCTAAAAAGAGAGCCGTTTTCCCCTTAATACACTCTTTAGCTTTTTTCAATTCTTCTTTCGGAACTCTTTTTTGAGCAATCTTTTTATATTCTTTTAAAATAGTCAGAATAGCCTGTTCTATATTTTTATTATCTATTCCGGCTAAGGTCGTCAAATAACCCGTATCGGGATCAGCAGAAACCTCAGTTTTAATATAATAAGCTATTCCCAATTTTTCTCTAATTTCAACAAATAACCTTGAACTCATCATCCCACCTAAAATTATTCCTAAAATTTCTTGGTCATATCTCTGAGGGTGAAAAAGATTAAAAGCCCTTACCCCTAAAGCTAAATGAGTTTGGTCAGTCTTTTTGAATTGTAATAAACAATTAGGTTTAATCTGCCCTTCAATTACTTTTTGTTTTTTTATAAATGGATAAGTTTCTATTTTAGAAAAATATTTTTTTACTAATTTTTGCGCATTTTGGGGATTTATTTTTCCGGCAACACAAATTATGGTATTTGGGGCCGTATATTGTTTTTTCCGGTAATTAAACAACATCTGATGGTTCATTTTTATCACACTTTCTTTAGTGCCAGCAATATGCCACCCGGCTGGTTGGTCTCCGTAAAGAAGCTTGGGCCAAAGAATCTGAATATAACTCATTGGATGGTCTTGGAGCATATTTATCTCCTCAATAATTACTCCTCTTTCTTTCTCTATTTCTTTTTTGGGCAACAAACTATTTAAATAAATATCGGAAACCCAATCCAGAGCCAAATCTAAATGGGAAGCCTTTACCTTGGAAAAGTATCCGGTGTATTCTTCTGAAGTGAAAGCGTTGTAAATTCCACCGATTTTATCTAAGGGTTCTATCACCTTTAAAGGAGAAGGTCTTTTCTTAGTTCCCTTAAAAAACATATGTTCTAAGAAATGAGAAATGCCTGAAATTTCTTTTGTCTCATATTTTGAACCAGTTCCAACCAAAACCAAAACTGTTACCGCCTGAGTTCCTTTTTGGGGAACAGTAATAATTCTTAAACCATTTTTTAAAGTAGTCTTTTTAAACATTAAAATAAATTAAAAATTTATTGAAAATTGAAATAAAACAAAGATTCATTGACCATCGAAATAAATTGAAAATTTATTGAAGATTAAGATGAATCAAAGATTCATTGAACATCTTACTTAAGGTTTTTATTTAAAACTTCGATTAAATCTACGGTTTTTTCTCTCTCTTGCTTCATTGTATCACGATCCCTGACAGTTACTGTATCATCTTTTAAAGTATCGAAATCAATTGTTATACACCATAGCGTTCCTACCTCATCTTGCCTTCGATATCTTCTACCAATTGAACCCAGTTCATCATATTGGCAAACAAAATGAGCTTTTAATAATCTGTAAACTTCTTTTGCCTTTTTAACCAGCTTAAGCTTATTTCTAACCAAAGGCAGAACCGCTACTTTAATTGGGGTAATTCTTTTGTCTAACTTAAGTAAAATTTCTATTTCTTTAGTAGCTTTGGTGGTCTTAGTTCTTCCTCCTTTTACTTCCTGGTAAGCATCGCACAGGAAAGCAAAGAGGGATCTATCTGCTCCAGCTGAAGTTTCAATAATATAAGGAAAGTATTTTTCCTTTCCGCCAGCTGGCGGATCCTCGTCATAATATCTCAAATCTTTTCCAGAATATTTTGCGTGATTAGATAAATCAAAATCTCCTCGATTATGAACCCCCTCAATTTCTTGCCAGCCGAAAGGAAATTTATATTCGATGTCTATTTGTTGCCGGGCATAATGGGCTCGTTCAACAGCCGGAACTTCTTTAATTCTCAAATTTTGTTTTTTAATTCCTAAATTTAAATACCATTTTATTCTTTCTTTTTTCCAATAATCGAAATATTTTTTAGCCTCTTTTGGATAGCAGAACCATTGGAACTCCATCTGCTCAAATTCTCGAGTTCGGTAAATAAAATCTTTGGGGGTAATTTCGTTTCTGAAAGCTTTTCCAATTTGAGCTACTCCAAAAGGAATTTTCAATCTCATTGAGTTTAAAACATTCAAAAAATTAACGTAAATTCCCTGACAAGTTTCAGCCCTTAAATAAGTAGTGCTGGCCTCTGTTTCTACTGATCCAATAAAAGTTTTCATCATCAAATTAAACTTTCTGGGCTTAGTCAATTTGCCTTGGCAATCTGGACAAACTTTTTGTTTAATTTCATCTGCTTTAAATCTTTT
>CAZBBD010000003.1:0-13986 GCA_964490315.1 uncultured Candidatus Saccharibacteria bacterium | reverse complement strand
AGTGAAAAAATTAATTACTAGAATTAAAAAAGAAAAGAAGCTAAACACTAAATTTAAAGGTCGATAAAATATCTAAATTAAAATATTTAAATTTATGCCAGAAGAAATTCAAACTCCAGAGGAAGGTAAATTAGTGGGTAAAATTGCTCATTATTTTGGAAATATTGGGGTAGGAGTAATCGAGCTTTCTGCTACTCTAAAAGTAGGAGATACTATTCGTATTGTTGGCGGAGAAACTGATTTTACCCAAACTGTAGGGTCAATGGAGATTGAACACGAGAAAGTAAATGAAGCTAAAAAAGGAGACTCGGTTGGTTTCAAAGTTGACCAAAAAATTAGAGAAGGTTATAAGGTTTATAAGCTCTAATTCTACGAATAAACTTTTAATTAGTAATGGACGGAATTTTTATGGAACTTTTAGCTGGTCTTCAAATCCAAACTATTCGCCAATTAATCTTAGCTGCTTTTTTTGGGGGAGTGGTCAGTTTAGAAAGGGAGTATAAAAGAGAGGTAGAAAAGCCCCAGAAGTGATTTTATGTTTAAAAAGAAATTTCCTCTTGCTTTGGCTACTCTTACTGGAACAATGATCGGAGCAGGAATCTTTGGTCTCCCTTATGTTATTAGTAAAAGCGGAATAATCCCCGGCTTTTTTTATTTTTTAATTTTAGGAGGAGCAGTTTTATTAATTCACCTATTTTTTGGAGAGATAATTTTGAGAACAAAAGAAAAACATAGGTTAGTAGGTTATGCCCAGAAATATTTGGGAAGATGGGGCAAGGTTTCAATTACTATTTCCACTATTGCTGGATTAACTGGCGCTCTTTTGGCCTATCTCATCATTGGTGGAGATTTTTTAAAAATTATCTTCTCTCCTTTTTTAAATTTACCTTCTTTCTATTTCAGTTTAATTTTTTGGCTTATCTTATCTTATTTTATTTTCCGAGGAATAAAGCTAATTGCTCCAACTGAGCTTTTAATGAATATTTTATTTTTTTTCATAATTTTTTTAATTTTCTGCTTTGCTTTGCCGAAAATAAACCTTCAGAATTTCACCTTATTTAATTTAAAACACCCCTTTTTGCCTTACGGAGTAATTCTGTTTTCTCTAATGGGGATTCCGGCTATTTCAGCGATTGGAGAAATTCTAAAGAGTTCTGAGGAAAGAAAAAAATACAAAAAAGTAATAATTTCAGCAATTTTAATTGTGGTTATTTTCTATTTTCTTTTTATAATATCTGTAATTGGAGTATCAGGAGAATCTACTACCTCAGAGGCCCTTCCCGGTTTAATTCCCTTTTTAGGCCAAAAAATTATTATTTTAGGGGCTTTATTTGGAATACTGGTACTCGCTACCTCTTTTTTAGTTTTAGGGAATTATTTGAAAAATACTCTCTTTTACGATTACAAAATCCCAAGATTTTTATCAGCTTCATTTGCTTGTGGGCTGCCTTTAATTTTATTTTTAATTGGCTTTCGCGGTTTTATTGAAACTATTGGATTTGTTGGAACAATTATCGGAGTAATAGAAGGAGTAGTGATTATTTTAATCTTTAAAAAAGTTAAAAAACTTGGGAACAGGGAACCAGAATATAGTTTAAAAACTCCTGCACTTTTGTTATACTTCTTAATAGCAATCTTTATTTTAGGAGCCATATCTCAAGTCTTCTATTTTTTGTAAAAAATAGCCAAGAACATTTAGTTAGAATAAGAATTAAATTTTAAATATGCTCAATTTATTAGACACTGGCTATAGAAAAGCTATAGAAATTTTAAAAAAGAATTCTACAGAATTTGGTTTTGTGGCTTCTTCGTCTTTTTCTCATTATTCCTCTGTTTGGACCAGGGATAGTTGCATTGCTGTTTTAGGAGCTCTTTTAACTAGAAACGAAGATTTGATAAAAACATCCAGAAAAAATTTAGAGAGTTTTAAAAAACTTCAATCAGAATCAGGACAAATACCAGGGGTTTATTGGCCAGAAAGAAAATATTGGGATTGGTGCGAAGTGGGGTGTGTAGATGGGACAATTTGGTTCATAATTGCTTGTTTTTATTATTTTAAAATTACTCGGGATAAAGATTTTCTTTTAGAATTTTGGCCTTCAATTAAAAAATCTTTAATTTGGCTTAAATATCAAGACCAAAGTAATTTTGGATTGATAGATTCTCAACCAGCTACTGATTGGATAGATTCTTCTTTAAATAGAGGTGGGAAGGTTTTTTATATCAATTGTTTATTTTACAAAGCAGCATTATCTGTTAATAAAATGGCAAAAATAATGAAAGAGCCAGAATTAATTGATGCTCAAAATCTTAAATTAAAAATAAATGCTTTATTTTGGCCAGAGAAAAATATTGACTATTCCATATTTTTAAATCAAGTTAAATATCCAAAAAGAGCTAAAGTAAAATTTGGTCACGAGGCAACAGTCAAAGCTTATGAGTTCGCCTCAAAGAAGAGAGAATATTATTTAAGTCATATTGTTTGTAGAAAATTTGTAGATGTTTGCGATACATTTTCTAATTTATTAGCAATAATCTGGGACATAGCTGATGAGAGAAAAACTAAGAAAATAATTAAATATTTTATAAAAAAGGAAGTGTCTTCTCCTTATCCAGTAAAAACTTTACCAGAGCCAATATTTAAAGGAAATGATAAGTGGGGAATATTAAAATCTCGGACCGAAAAATTTATATCAAAGAGATGGCAAAATCCTCCTTTTTGTTATCATAATGCTGGAATTTGGCCATTTATTGGTGGTTTTTATGTTTTAGCTTTAAATAAAGCTAAGAAAAATAAATTAGCTAAAAAAGAGTTAGAAAAATTAGCAAAAGCAAACAAATTAGGTAGAGGAGAATGGGAGTTTAATGAATGGCTACATGGAAAAACTGGCAGACCAATGGGAGCAGCTTTACAGTCCTGGAATGCCGCAGCTTACATTTTAGCTTATGAAAGTATTATGGAGAAAGTTGATTTATTCTAATTCCGCTGACTTCTTCGCTTTTAATAATTTAAATAAAGTAGTTTTTTAGGGAAGTAAAAATGGAAAAAAGAATAAAAAACTTAGGAGTATCGATGGGTTTGTGTATTGGCGAAGCCGGAAAATATTCGAGGGAAAAGGATTTGGGTAAGGCGTGGTTGAAAATGATTGAGGATTTCGTCAAATTCTCTGCTGAGAGAAATTTTGAGATAATTGAATTAGCTTCGTCTTCTTTGATTTCTGGAGATTTGTTATTAGAGATATCTAAAAAAATAAAAGAAAAAATTTCTCAATTTAGGGAAGCTACTTATCATTTGCCATTGGGAGAAATTAATATTTCTGCTTTGCATTCTGGAATAAGAAAAGAAGCTATCTCTGAGACAAAAAAGCACGTCAATCTTTGTCAAAAGATAGGAATAAAGAGAGCAATAATGCATCCCGGCAGTTTCTCAGCGATGCCAGACATATATTCTATATTAAGGGAACGAACTATGAAAATAGCTACAGAGAGCATTTTTAAGATATTTGATTATTGTAAAGAAAGGAATATAGAATTATCTATAGAGAATTTGCCTCGGACTGAACCTCTATTTCAAAAACCGGAAGAATTTGAGCCCTTCATTAAAAGAGGAATGGGAATGGTTTTGGATACAGTTCACGCTTTTGAATCAAATGTTAACCCGTTTGATTTTATAATGAAATTTGGAGATAAAATTACCGAGGTCCACTTAACAGATGGCGTTTATCAAGATCCCATCACTCATTATCCAATTGGTTTAGGAGAAGTAGATTGTTTAGCTGTTTTAAGGGAATTACAAAAGAGAAACTGGCAAGGCTTAATAACTATTGAAGTGAATTCCAAAGGAGATTTAATTAAAAGCCAAGAATATTTAAGAGAAAAAGGATATTTATAAGCTAATTTTAATCAAAAAATGCATCTATTATTGATGTATTTTTAATTTGTTAGAAATTAATAGAAGTGATAAACTTAAATTATGAAATTTATCGCTGATTTTCATTTACATTCAAAATATTCTCGGGCAACTTCTCCTCACATGGATTTGGAAAATTTGGATAAATGGGCAAAGATTAAAGGAATTAAAGTTTTGGGAACTGGAGATTTCACTCATCCGGAATGGTTTAAAAATTTAAAAGATAAATTAGAACTAGCTGAACCCGGCCTTTTTAAACTAAAAAACCAGAGCATCAAAGCAAAGCTTGGTGCTCGGCCGAGCCCTCAACTAGCTGAGGGCTCTGGTTTTGATTCTGAAATTCGTTTTATTTTAACAGCTGAAATAAGCTGTGTTTATTCCCATAAAGGAAAAGTTAGAAAAATCCATATTATAGTTTTTGCTCCTTCTTTTGAAATAGTAGAAAAAATTAATACCCACTTAGGTTGGATTGGTAATCTAAAAGCAGATGGAAGGCCGATTTTAGGATTAGACTCTAAAGAATTAGTTAAAATTATTTTAAATATTTCCGAAGATTGTTTAATAATACCGGCACATTGTATGACGCCCTGGTTTGGTATTTTTGGTTCAAAATCCGGATTTGATTCAATTAAGGAATGTTTCGAAGATTATTCTAAATATATTTATGCTTTAGAAACAGGTTTATCGGCTGACCCGGCAATGATTTGGCGAATGCCTGATGGCCAAAAAGTGACTTTGGTTTCAAATTCTGATGCCCATTCACCTGCCAATATTGGTCGGGAAGCTAATGTTTTTGATGCCGAATTAAGTTATCCAGCAATAATTAAAGCAATTAAAGAAAAAGATCCTCAAAAACTTTTATATACAATTGAATTTTTTCCGCAAGAGGGAAAATATCATTATGATGGCCATCGGGATTGTAACCTTTGTTTATCTCCTCAAGAAACAAAAAAATATAATGGGATTTGTCCAAATTGTGGAAGAGCCTTAACTATTGGGGTTTTAAATCGAGTCGAGCAATTGGCAGATAAAGAAGAGGGTTTTAAGCCAGAAAATGCAATTCCTTTTAAAAGTTTAGTTCCCTTAACAGAAATAATTGCTGATGCCTTGGGGTTAACGGTAGGGACTAAGCAGGTTGACAAAGAATATAATAATCTAATCGAGAGGCTTGGAAGTGAATTTAAAGTTTTGCTTGATGTTCCTCACCAAGATTTGGAAGCAGTTACCTTACCAGAAATCGCTGAAGGCGTAATAAGAACAAGAGAGGGGAGGGTAAGTATCGAACCAGGTTATGATGGAGTCTATGGAAAAATAAGAATTTTTTCCAAGGGAGAACAGAAAAATTTATCTCGCCAAGAAACTCTTTTTTAAATCCATAATTTATGACCATTGGTATTCCTAAAGCTTTAATTTATTGGAAACGACCTTATTTCTGGGAAACTTTTTTTGAAAACTTAGGCTTTAAAGTACTTCTTTCTCCTCAGACCAATAGAGAAATCGTAGACCAGGGAGTAGAAGCCTCAGATCCAGAGACCTGTTTCTCCAATAAAGTTTTCTTTGGTCATTTGTTGTGGTTGGAAGGAAAAGCCGAGTGGATTTTTATCCCCAGGTTAAAGGCCAATCAACAAAAATTAGAATATTGTCCTAAATTTTTTGGAATTCCTGATTTGGCCAAAATTCTGGTTAGAACCCCAGTTTTAACCGAAACTTTTGATGAGAGAAAAGAAAAATTCCAAAATACTTTGGAAAGGCTGGGGAAAAAGCTAAAAAAAGATAAAAGGGAAGTAGCTAGGGCAGCAGAGGCAGGTTTTTACCAGGAAAAGAAGGAGAAGGGAAAAGAAGAAATTGAATTTTTCAAAAAAATTAAATCACCTCGCAAAAAAATAATTCTTGTTTCTCATCCTTATAACCTATACGATTTTTATCTAAACGCAGGGGCGAAAGAAAAGCTGGAGAAATTAGGGACAGAAGTTATATTTATAGATGAAGTACCGTTTCCAAAATCTCCAGTTTCAAATCCGGGGTGGCCAAAGTTCCATTGGGAATTTGGGGAAGAAATAATGGAAAAAATTAGTGAAGTTTTAAAGTATAAGCTGGATGGAGCAGTTGAAATTTCTTCTTTTCAATGCGGATCCGATGCAGTGTTGAAAGAATTTGTTGAAAGAGAGTTTAAACAAAACAAGATTCCGTTTTTGTATTTAATTTTCGACGAGCAAACCGGTGAAGCTGGAGTTCAAACCAGATTAGAGGCCTTTTTGGATACCATACATTAAATTTTCAATTTTATGAAGTTAACTTTTGCATATTGGGGAAATTATACTATTGCATTTAAGGCCCTGTTTAAAAAACTGGAGTTTGACGTTGTTCCCCCAGAAAAAACCAACCCAGAGGCGATTAGAGAAGGAGTAAAAATTTCTCCCGAAATGTATTGTTTTCCTTTAAAGGTTAATATGGGAAATTATTTATCAGCTATTAAAAAAGGGGCCGATACCATTTTAATGGTTACTAGTCTTAGTGGTTCTTGCCGCTTAAGATATTATGGAGTAGTCCAAGATAAATCTTTATCCGAGGCGGGCTATAAAGTTAATTTTATTATTTTTGCCCAAAGCCCAAAAGATATTTATTCAAAAATAAAAGAAGTTTCTAGTGCTTCTTTTTGGCAAATTTTAAAAGCAGCTTATTTTACTCTTAAAGAGTTAAGATTAATTGAAAAACTTGAAAAAAAAGCTCAATATCTTCGACCAAGAGAGAAAATAAAAGGGAGAACCGATACAATTTTAAGAGAAGCCTTTTCTGATTTAGAAAAAGTTAAAAGCTTAAAAGAATTAGCAGAATTTAAAAGGAGAATCTTTAAAAAAATCTCTAAAATTGATATTAACAAAACTAAAAATATCCCCAGAGTAGCTCTGGTTGGAGAAATTTATACTGTTACCGATGGCTCAATAAATTTTGGAATTGAAGAAAAATTAGGGAAAGAGGGGATAGAAATTCATCGGGAGATGGATGTAACTTATCACTTAAAAAAAACAATTTTTCCCTGGAAGGACTGGCAGATTCAAAAGAAAATCATGCCCTATTTGCAATCCACAGTAGGGGGACATGGCCGAGATGCTATTTACGAAATGCTAAATTATGTAAAAAAAGATTTTGATGGCATTATTCATCTCTTACCTTTCGGATGTATGCCAGAGGTGACGATCAGGCCGATTTTGGAAAAAATTCATTTGGAATCGGGTATTCCATTTTTATCTTTATCTCTGGATGAACAAGTAGCCGAAGCTGGGATTAATACCCGGCTAGAGGCTTTTGTAGATGTGGTCAAGAATTATCATAGTAAAAAATTATGAGAACTTATTTAGGCATTGATGTTGGCTCAATTTCTACTAATTTAGTTTTAATTGATGAAAAAAACCAGATTTTGTCTTCCCTTTATCTTTGGACCGAAGGAGATCCAATTAAAGCTGTTCAGGAAGGGTTAAAGGGGTTAAAAAATCAGATTTCAAAACGTAACCCAGAGGTGAAAATTGCTGGAGTAGGGACTACTGGTTCAGCCCGTTATTTGGCTGGAGTGATTACTGGAGCCGATCTAATCAAAAATGAAATTACCGCTCATGCTAAAGGAGCTAGCTATTTTATTCCCGAGGTTAGAACCGTAATCGAAATCGGCGGCCAAGATTCTAAAATTATAATTTTAGAAAACGGGGTGGCAGTAGATTTCGCCATGAACTTAATCTGCGCCGCAGGCACAGGATCTTTTCTTGATAACCAAGCTGCTCGCTTAAAATTACCTATTGAAAAGTTCGGGGAATTGGCTCTAAAATCTAATAATCCAACTACTATCGCTAGTAGGTGCACTGTATTCGCTGAGTCAGATATGATTCACAAACAACAAATCGGTCATTCCACCGAAGATATCGTGGCCGGGCTTTGCCAAGGATTGGCCAGAAATTTTCTAAACAATGTAGCTAAAGGAAAAAACATAAAACCGCCCATTGCTTTTCAGGGAGGAGTAAGTGAAAACTTAGGAATGAGGAAAGCTTTTGAAGAAGCCCTGAGAGAGAAAATTATTGTTCCTCCTTATAATATAGTAATCGGAGCCTTTGGGGTGGCTTTGTTGGTTAAAGAATTATCTCCCCAAAAAACTAAATTTTTGGGCTTTGAAATTTCTGATAAAGATATCAAATGTACTTCTTTTCAATGTAAAAGTTGCCCCAATCGTTGTGAGGTAATTGAAGCTAAAATAGATAGAAAAGTAGTTGCCAGGTGGGGAGATCGTTGCGGCAAATGGTCAAACTTAAATCCTTGATGATACAATAAATTAATATTATGATAGAGGGATACCATTTCGATTCCACCACTATCAGGACTAGTTAAAGTATCAAAGGATTGCCAGAACTTTATTAAAGAAAAAGGAATGGAAGGTATTACTTTTAAAATTGAATTCTAATAAGAGAAATTACCCAAACAGAACATCCAAAAGCTATTAAACTTATCAACGACCGAACTAAAAAGGTTTAATTTTAAAACTCGAAAGATTAGCTTTTACTGGACTTTTTCTATAAAAAAAACCTTGCCAAAAAGCAAAATTAAAAATTGAAAAACTGATTGAAGGAAAATTTATGTGGGTAGTAGCATTGAAAACTTGATTTTATAAAAATTCTTTTAATTCTTTTTTAAATTCTTTGAGGATATCCTTTTTCTTGACCCTATTTACAATTTCCCCATCTTTAGTAATCAAAGCAGCAGCCTGCCCCGTACCGAACTTGTTCTGGTGCGGGGTTTTTACTCCTACTATTCCTAAATTTGCTTCTCTGGCTTCACCTAAACCATTAACAATGCAGCCCATTATAGCTATAGTTAATGGCTTTTTTATATTTCGGGTTATTTTTTCAATTTCTTTGGCAATTTCTATAACATCAATTTTAGACCTGGCGCAGGTGGGACAACTGACAATTTTTACTCCTCTTTCCCTTAAATCCAAACTTTTTAAAATTTCCCAGCCTACTTTTACTTCTTCAATGGGATTAGTGCTCAAAGAAACTCTAATAGTATCTCCAATTCCTTGAGAAAGTAAAACTCCCAGAGCAATGGCTGATTTTATAGTGCCAGAAAATTCTTGACCGGCTTCAGTAACTCCTAAATGAAATGGATAATCAACTTTTTTTGCTAACATTTGATAGGCCTTGATTGTTCTTTGGACATCAGAAGCTTTAAGAGAAATTACTAAATCATAAAATTTAAATTTTTCCATTAATTTAATATTTCTTAAAGCAGATTTTACCATCATTTCGGCAGTTACTCTTTTGTGTTCTCCCAATATATCTTTTTCCAGAGAGCCACTGTTTATCCCAATTCTAATTGGAATTTTCTTTTTCTTGCAGAGCTTGACTATTTTTTCTAAACCTGATTTAGGAAAATTTCCCGGATTTATTCTGATTTTATCTACTCCCTGATTTATTGCCCCTTGGGCTAAATCAGCCGAAAAGTGAATATCAGCCACTAAAGGAATACTGATTTTCTTTTTGATTACAGAAAGTGCTTTAGCTGACTTTAAATCAGGAATCCCTATTCTTACTATTTCGCAGCCAACTTCTTCTAACTCTTTTATTTGTTTAACAGTGGCTTTAATATTAGAGGTTTTAGTATCGGTCATTGATTGGACCAAAACAGGAAAGTTTCCGCCAATTTTTCGGTTTCCGATTTCTATTATTTTTGTTTTTTGTCTTTCAGCCATTTTTTATTAGTTTTATTCTGATAACCAAGAAATTAAATTGTCCTTTGTGTCAAATTTTCCGTCTACAAATTTTTCAATAACCCAGATATTAGTTTTGCAATGATTTGTGATTTCAGAAACCGTAATTTGAGATTTACCGGAAGCTAAAGCCATATAAGGTAAAATTTGGTCAGCTAAATGTTTGTCTAAACAAGCCTCGGTTTTTTGTGCGTTTAATAATTCTAAAGCTGCTTCTTTCCCTACTTCTTCTGCTCTTTTTCCTATTTTCCCTAAATTGTCAGTTCCAATTATTGTATTTTCTTCGCCAGAGGCGGATCCGCCTTGGGCGGAAAATTCAGCTATTAAGCAAATCTGACTACCTGGACATTGGGTGGAATAATATTCAACCCTTTCTTCAGTTGGTAATTTTAATTTTCCTAAAACTTCTCTCGTTCCGGCAATTTGCCTTTCAGCAACTTTTTTATCTCTTAAGAGTTCCGAAGCGCCAGAGATTACTAAAATTTTTTTAAGTGAACCTCTTTCTATTAAGTTAAGCCGTTTTAATTCTGATGGAAAAACTTTTACTTCAACCTTAGCTCCGCCCTCTGGATAATAACCTCTTTTTAAAATATTAATTTCTACTTTACCCTCCATCTTTTCTAAAATTTTTAAAAATACATATTGAAAATGGTCAATAGTTGGTGAGAAAAAAGTATCAGTGGCTCCGCCATCAAAAATAATTTTTATGGGTTCTGGGGAAAACAAGGCTGGTGGAATTAAAGTTTGCAAAACTAAAGTAATACTTCCGGCAGTCGGAATATTTACAGAGACCCGGTCTCTGTAGGTCTCTCCCGGGTAAAATTTTATTTCTTCTGAGCCTAAATAATCTCCTTCTAGTTTCCCATTACAAAGACGAGCCAAAGCTTGAATTCCTAAAAGATGTTGGGGCATTAAACCTGGTTTACTCCTACCTCTTCTAATATTAAAAACTCGACAGGGTGTTTTAGTTAATGCCGAAAACGCGCAACCTGTCCTTAAAATTTGGCCCCCTCCTTCTAAATATGAACCATCAATTTCAACCATATTAATTTATTTTAAAATTTTTACAAAATTAATACAAAGTGATAGACTTTAATTAGAACAATATGAGAACAAAAGATATTGAATTAATTTGCAGGTTAAATAAAGATTGGCGACCTGATAATATTAAGATTAAAAAAACTGGTGGACAAACCAATAGAAATTGGATTGTTCAATACAAAAATAAAAAGTTTTTTGTTCGTCTTCCCTGGGAAAGAGCAGATGTGGTTGACAGAGAAGTGGAGGCTAAAAATATTTTTACCTTAAGTCGTAATAAAAAATTAAAAGAAATTTTACCAAAATATTATATTTACATATTCCGAAAGAGAAATATTATCCAGCCTAAAAATAAGGAAATTTTTGATCTTTCCAATGGAACTATGATGACAGAATATATCCAAGGAGAATTGTTTGCGAAGTCTTTATTCAAAAAGAGAATATATCAAGAGAAGTTAGCACGGATGTTTCATACATTTCATATAAGTGGGGTGCGGTTTAAAAATGAATATAACGTCTTTCGAGACGAAATCAGAAAGTATCGGTCTGCTGCTAAAAATTATCCTATTGGTCAACTGATTAACTTAAAAACTATTTTAATTTTTGAAAATATTGAAAAAGAAACTCAAAGAAAAATCCATTCTCTCAAAAAGGGCGTTTCAACCCATAACGATTTTCTCTTTCAAAACTTTCTTGTGGGGAAGAATGGCAAAATTTATCTTTTAGATTTTGAATACTCAGGCCTCAATAAAAAAGGAGGAATTCTCTATGATTTCGGGTTTCTATTTGCCGATAATCTTTTCCGTCCCCCAACTATTAATCAGGAGTTGTTTGAAAAATTTTTGAAAGTTGCTGACAAAATATATAAACAGCACCTAGGCAGAAAACAAATTCACTGGTCAGCAATAGCTGCGACATTTGTTATGTTTTGGTGGGGGCTGGTTCGTTATTTTTCTGTAGATACCCAAAGGGGAAAAAAATACTTTAAAAATTATATTTTAAAGAGGGCTCGAGGAATTGAGTTTCTTTATGAGATTGTTAGTAAAAACAAAAAAGGTTAGGGAACTCCTAACCTTCTTCAACAAAATGGTGGATTATATCAGCTACTCCGGTTGCGAAATCAAAAAGGGAGATATATCCATTTCTTTTTTTAACAAAGTCCTTACATTCATCGCCCGCATTATTTGGACATGCTACTTGACCAATTAGCGATAGCCAAGAGAAATCGTTCGGTGCATCACCAATTCCTACTACATTTTTAAGATTTATTTTAGTAGATTCTGCCATAAATTTCATTCCCTCAGCTTTACTAATCCCTTTTGGGATAATTGATACTGCGTTGCTGGAATAAGCAATATTGACTAAATTGAGATAATCTGAGATTTCTTCTCGAACTTTCTGATAGTAAGCTTCAATCTCTTTATAGGTTGGTGCCCGACCTAGCTCTAAATCCACACAAATCAAGTTTCCCGGATAATCTAGCCCTCCATATTTTTCTAAAATTCTTGGCACTATCTTTTGACGAATTTTCTTAAATACCCCTTGCTTCTTTTTAGTTAATGCTGGATGGAAAATTAATTCTTTGGTTCGAGCATTAAATAAAGCTATCCCATGCTCGATTATTGAAAAGCTGTCTGGTGGGCCAAGGATTAAAAGAATAGCTTCGTTAAAATTTCTATCCCGGCCAGTACAGAGACCAATCTTTGGGAAATTTTTTGTTTCTATCTTTTCTACATATTGGTGAATTCTCTCTAAACCAGAATAAAAATCTGCAGAGATTTGACCTTTACTTGGCCATAAACAGTCATCTACATCAATATAAATCGCTTCGATTTCCTTTCTCATTTCGCTTCGCCCCCTTCTTTAGTGTTCTAAAAATTGCTAAAGAACTACACTTTACTATATAGTATCCTTAAAAGTTTGTCAAACTTTCCTTACTTGATTCTATTAATCAAAAAGCTATAATAATTATATGTCAAGAAACGCTTCTCTTCATCGAAAAACAAAAGAAACTGATATAAAGATAGCGTTAAACATAGATGGGAAAGGGAAAACTGATATTTCCACTCCCATTCCTTTTTTAAATCATCTTTTAGATAATTTTGCTCGGCATGGATTATTTGACTTGAAAATTAAGGCAAGGGGAGACATTGAGATTGATCAACACCATACAGTAGAGGATATTGGCATTTGTCTCGGTGAAGTTTTTAAAAAAGCATTAGGTGATAAAAAAGGAATAAATCGGACTGGCTATTTTGTTTTTCCTTTAGACGAAGCTGTATCTGTAGTGGCTGTTGATATTTCAGGTCGTGCTTTTTTAAATTTTGATTGTAAATTTAAAAAAGCAAAAATTGGGGATTTAGATTCTGATTTAATTAAAGAATTCTTTTGGGGATTTGTTAGGCACTTAGAAGCAACTTTACATATCAGAGTTTTGTACGGCGAAAATGAACACCATAAAGCAGAATCAATTTTTAAAGCTTTTGGTAAAGCAATGAAAGTATCTTGCTCTAAAGAAAAAAGAATTTTAAAAGAATTACCAAGTACTAAGGGGTTAATATGATCAAAGAAAGAATTCGAAAAATGAGTCATTACAAGCCACCCCTGGAAGGAAGAGGATCTCGAGATTATTTGCTTTTAGATTTTAATGAAAGAACCACTGAACCTTCTCCAAAAGTAAAAGAAGCCTTAAAAAGATTTATTGAATCAGGAAGGTTGCAATCCTATCCAGAATACGGAAATTTGGAAGAAAAGATTGCTCAATGTGCCGGAGTTAAAAAGTCTCAGCTAATAGTTACTAATGGAGGTGACCAAGGAATTGATATTGTCTGTAGAGCTCATTTAGACAAAGGAGATAAAGTGATTATTCCTTTTCCAGGTTTTGCTATGCACTATCAATCAGCCGGTATCCAGGGGGCAAAGATTTTAGAACCAGCTTACAAAGAAAACGGAAAATTTCCTTTAGAAGAAATTTTGAGTTTATTAAACGACGAGAAAGTAGAATTAATTATTCTTTGCAATCCTAATAATCCTTTAGGATGCTTAATCTCAATTGAAGATGTTGAAAAAATTTTAAAAAAAGCAAAAGAAAAAGATATTACAGTTTTGCACGACGAAGCCTATTTTGAGTTTTCAAAAATTACCGCTAAAGATTTAATTGAAAAATATAACAATCTTTATATTATGAGAACTTTTGCTAAAGCCTTTGGTTTGGTAGCAGCTAGAGCCGGTTATCTTATTTCTCAAAAAGAGAATATCCAGGAAATGCTAAAAATTCGAGGACCTT
>CAZBBD010000002.1:7345-15036 GCA_964490315.1 uncultured Candidatus Saccharibacteria bacterium | reverse complement strand
TCAGAAAAGATTAAAAAAACCAAAATTAGAGTAATTGGAATTGGCGGGGGAGGATGTTCAATCGTTTCTGAAATTGCTTCTCGGATTAAAAAAGCTTCTTTTGTAGTAGCCAATACCGACCGCCAGGCTTTAAGGGCAGCTAGTCGCAGAGCTATCCGTTTTCAATTTGGCCAGAATGTTACTCAAGGATTAGGAACAGGAATGTCAGCTGAATTAGGAGAGATGGCTGCTCAAAATGAAAAGGAAAAAATTAAAAAGCTTTTAGAGGACCAAGACTTTTGTATTATTGTAGCTTGTCTGGGTGCAGGAGCAGGATCGGGAGCTGCTCCAATTTTTGCTAATATTTCTAAAAACCTGGGCAACATAACTTATGGAATTTTTACTTTACCTTTTAAATTTGAAGGAGAAAAGAAGATGGAAATTGCTAAGAATAGTTTAGAAAAACTGAAACCCAAATTAAATTCCTTTGCTATTATTCCTAATGAAAGAATTTTTCAGATTATTGACAAAACTACCCCTTTAAAACAGGCTCTCTCGGCTATTAATAAAAATTTAGCTGATAGTTTAGAAAGTTTAATTGAAACTGTTTATGAGCCAGGTTTGATTAATATTGACTTCGCTGATTTAAGAACAATTTTTGAAAAAAAGGGAAGGCTAACTTATCTTAATACCATTGAAGTTCAAGGGGATAGTAGAGCTGAAGAAGGAATCAAAAAAGTAATTTCTAATCCTTTATATCCATATAACATAAAGGGGGCTAAAGGGGTTTTATTTAATATCTCTGGAGAAAAAAATCTATCTCTCTCTGAAATTGATAAAATATCAAAAACTATTTCTGAATTAGTTAACAAGGAAGCAAAAATTATTTTTGGCCTTTCCCAATCCAAGATTTATCAGGATAAAATTAAAATTACTTTATTAGCTACCGGCTGTACCACCAACATTTTTCCTAAAAAACCAAAAAAGAAAAGAAAAAGAAAGACTATTTCTAAACCAACTCAGCCAGCTTTTAAAAAAGTTTCTCTTAAAAAAGAACAGAGTTCCAAAAGTAAAAAAAAGCTTCCAAAACCCAAAACACAAAGTTCGTCAAAGAAATCAAGGCCTAAAAAAAGAAAAAAATCTAAGCAAAAAAAAGTAAAAATCAAAGTTTCAAAAAAAACTAGCGAAGTTTCTCAGCCTGAAAACTCTTCTAATTTGACTCAAATCAGAAAGAATGGTCTTCAAATAAGAAAAGAAGTCGAAGATGCTGAAAAAGAAATTGAAGATCAAGAGAAAATTTGTGAACCACCAGCTTTTTTAAGGAATAAGGAGAATAAATGAAATTTAGTTCATAGAAAATTGAGAAAGAAGGGAAAGTTTTTTCCTACAGGAGTAGGCAGCACCCGCTCTTTTTTATTTGAAAAGTTGTGTTAAAATAATACAAAGGTTAAAAAGTTTTGTACTAATTCGCATCACAATTTACCTATGTTATATGACCTTATAGTTATTGGTGGGGGACCAGCTGGAATTTCAGCTGGAATTTATGCCGCCAGACAAAAATTAAATATTTTATTAATCACCAAAACCTTTGGAGGGCAATTGACCAGAAAGGCAGTAGCTATTGAAAATTATCCTGGGTTTAAGGAAATTTCAGGTGAAGAATTAATCAGGAAATTTACTCAGCATTTAAAAAAATTTAACCTTGAGATAAAAAATGATTTGGTAGTGCAAATTAAAAAAAGAGGGCAAGAATTTTCAGTATTTACCAAAAAGAAAAAACAATTCAAATCCAAAACAGTAATTGTGGCTTCAGGAGCTGACCCCAGGCCCTTAGAAGTTCCGGGAGAAAAAAAATTTATAGGTCGAGGAATAAGTTATTGTAGTATCTGTGATGGTCCCTTATTTTCAGACGAAACGGTAGCGGTGGTTGGGGGAGGAAATGCCGGCTTTGAGGCAGTAATATTTTTAGCTAATTATGTAAAGAAAATTTATATTTTAGAATATTCTTCCAAACCAGGAGCGGATCAAACTAATCAGGAGAAAGTTAAAAAAACAAAGAAGGCAGAAATAATCACTAATGCTGTTTTGAAACGAATCAAAGGCAAAAATTTTGTTAATTCCATAATTTATCAAGATAAAAAAACTAAAAAACTAAATACTTTAAAAGTAAAAGGAGTTTTTGTGGAAATTGGTTCCCAGCCAGCTACCTCTTTTGTTAAGGGTTTAGTGGATTTTAATGAGAGAGACGAAATAAAAGTTGAATTTGAAACCTATCAAACTAAAACTCCAGGTCTTTTTGCGGTTGGCGATGTAAATGTGGGGCAATATAAACAAATTATTACTGCCAGCGGGGAAGGGGCTAAAGCTGCTTTGGCCGCTTATAATTATTTAACTCATTGGTAGAAAGTTTTATTTTTTAGTGGATTTACAAAAATTTTAGTTATGATTATCTCTTCTACTGGAATTGCATACTTGTTTGCTTTCTTAGCTACTAGTTTTCTATCTTACCGTTTTTTTAGATATTGGCAAAAAAGTAAAGATAGTGCTTCTAAACTTTTTTTCTTTTTTATTCTCCCCTGGGTTTTATTTTTTTTCATTAAGGCAGTAGCAGGAATATTTTTTGTAGAAAACTCCCAGATTTTAATAGCTTCAATTCACGTTGGTCCCTTTTTGCAAGGATTGTCTTGTGCCGTGGCTCTTTATATTGTAACCCTTCGAAAGTTCCCCCGAATTTCTCCCTGGATTGGTTTCTCAATAGTTTTCGGTTTGGGACTGGCAGCAACTTACTTAACCTTTAATCTTTCTTTTTCTCCGATCCTTGGACAGGGAGGGGCAATAAGTTGGGGGTTACCTTCCTCTTTCGTTTATTTACTATTAAGAGCAACAATAATTTTAATTGGTATTTTCCCCCTTGCCATTGTAATATTTCAAGATTATAGAACCTTTCAAGAGCCTCGGGCTAAAACTAGAGCATTTGGATTCTTTATAATACTTTTATCAATGACAGGATTTGGTGTTAGCGACTTTATTTTTGCGTTTGCGAACTATTTAAAACCCACTCCCTTATTTAGAGATGTTGGATTGGGAATTATTGCCATTGCTATTTTTATTGTAGTTTTGAAAACCCAAAAAAACCTTCCTAAAAAAAGAACTAGCGGGAGCCAAAAAGAGTAATGTTTCTTTTCCTTCTTCTAAAATAAAATGGCAAAGAAATCAAAAATAAAAAAAATAAAAGCTCGGGAAATCTTGGATTCAAGAGGAAATCCAACAGTTGAAGTAGATTTGACTACTAATTTTGGGGTTTTTAGGGCTTCAGTTCCTTCGGGCGCTTCCAAAGGGAAATATGAGGCAAAGGAGTTAAGAGATGGTGGGAAGAGATATTGCGGAAGGGGGGTAAAAAAAGCAGTAAAAAATGTAAATGAAATCATAGCTCCAAAACTAAAAGGAAAAGACGTAGTTCGGCAAAAAGAAATAGATGAATTGATGATTAAATTAGACGGAACGAAAAATAAATCAAAACTGGGAGCGAATGCAATTTTAGCAGTTTCGTTAGCGGTTTGTCGAGCCGGCGCCACTGCCAAAAATATTTCCTTAAATCGTTATCTTGCGCAGATGGCAGAGAATCGTTCTCAATTAATCTTACCGATTCCTGCTTTCAATATTATTAATGGTGGAGTTCATGCCGGAAATGAATTAGCTTTTCAAGAATTTATGATTGCCCCTCAATTTAAGAAATTTTCTAAAAATTTACAAGCAGCTTCGGAAATTTACCATACTCTAAAAGAAATTTTAGAAGAAAAATTCGGGAAACAAGCCACTAATGTTGGAGACGAAGGAGGATTTGCTCCGGCAATTAAATTTCCTGAAGAAGCTCTAAATTTAATCCAGAAAGCGATAGATAAGGCAGGATATAAGAATAAAATTAACCGAGCACATAAATTATTTACTCCGGTGAAAATTATCTTAGATGTAGCCGCTTCACAGTTCTACCTTAATGGAAAATATCAAATACAAAAAAAGAAACTAACTTTTACAAATAAAGATTTTCTAAATTATTATCTAAATTTAATTAAAAACTATCCGATAATAGCAATTGAAGATCCGTTTGCCGAGGAGGATTGGAAAGGATTTCAGGAAATTACAGAAAAAATAGGGAAAAGAGTTTTAATTATTGGTGATGATTTATTGGCCACTAATCCTGAGAGAATTAAAAAAGCTTATCAAAGAAAAGCTTGTAATGGGCTTTTGTTGAAGCCGAATCAAATTGGAACAGTAACCGAAGCAATTAAGGCGGCAAAATTAGCTCAAGGTTATGGCTGGAAAGTAATGGTTTCTCACAGGTCTGGCGAAACTTGTGATAATTTTATTTCTGATTTAGCAGTAGGAATTAGAGCTGATTTCATAAAAGCCGGCGCTCCGGCTAGGGGAGAAAGAGCAGCAAAATATAACAGGTTATTAAGAATCGAAGAAGAAATTAAATTATGAAGAAGGTACTCTTGCTAATAATGGATGGTTGGGGTGTGGCTCCGCCGGGACCAGGAAATTATATTTCTCAAGCCCACACTCCAAATTTTGATTATCTAATTAAAAATTACCCTCATACGACAAACAAAGCTTCGGGTAAAGCAGTGGGGCTTCCATCGGGAACTCAAGGGAATTCTGAGGTGGGCCATTTACATCTTGGAGCAGGAAGAGTTGTCTGGCAACCATACGAGAGAATTAATCGAGCCATTAAGGATAAGAGTTTTTTTAAAAATAGGATTTTGATTAAGGCTATAAATTTTGCGAAACGAAATAACTCTGATTTACATCTAATTGGCCTTTGTTCTAACGCCGGAGTTCATGCCAATATAAACCATTTATTATTATTACTTAAGTTAGCTTCAAAGAGAAAATTAAATAAGGTATTCATTCATTTCATTGCCGACGGCAGGGATGTTCCAGAAAAATCAGCCAAAAAATATGTAAGATTAATAGAAAAAGCAGCTAGAGAAATTGGAATTGGAGAAATAGCTACAATTATTGGTCGATATTACGCAATGGATAGAGATAATAACTGGAACAGAACTAAAAAAGCCTATGATTTACTAACTCTAGGAAGGGGTTTTAGAGTAAATAGTGCATTAGATGCAATAGAAAGAGCCTATAAAAGAGGAGACAAAACAGATTATTATATAAAACCGAATGTTATTTTAAATAAAAACAAGAAACCCATTTCTTTAGTAAAAGATAATGATTCTGTGATTTTTTTTAACTTCAGAACAGATAGGCCAAGACAACTAACCAAAGCTTTCATTAAAAAGGAGTTTGCTAAATTTGAAAGAGAAAAACACCCGAAAGTTTTATTTATTACTATGACAGAGTATGATAAGACATTTTCTTGCCCTTTTGCATTTAAAGAAGAAGAAGTTAAAAATAATCTTGGTCAGGTTTTAGCAAAATATGGATTAAGGCAATTACGAATTGCTGAGACTGAAAAATATGCTCACGTGAATTATTTTTTCAATTCCCAGATCGAGAAGCCTAATCGGGGCGAGAAACGCATTTTAATTGAATCTTCCAAAGTTCCTTCGTACGACCAAAAACCAGAAATGTCTGCTTACGAGATAACAGATAAGAGCGTGCAACAAATCGCAAAAAAAGAATTCGATTTTATTCTCTTAAATCTTGCAAATTGTGATTTAGTTGGTCACTCAGCGGTTAAAAAAGCCATAATAAAGGCCGTTGAAGTTGTCGACGAATGTGTAGGAAGAATTGTGAAAGATAGCTTACAAAATAACTATGTGGTTGTATTAACCGCTGATCACGGAAGCGCAGAGGATAAACTATATCCAGACGGGAAACCAAAGCCCAGTCATTCGGTAAATCCCATCCCTTTTATTATTGTTTCTGATGATAAGAAACTTAAAAAAATAAAACTGAGAAAAGGGGGACAGAAAGATGTTGCCCCAACTATTTTGGATATAATGAACATAAAAAGACCAAAAGAGATGACGGGTAATTCTTTGATTATTTAGATTCTTTTAAAGAGCTTGTCAAAAGGGGAATTAGGTCGTTTTAAACAACTTAATTTAATGCCAAAAATATTGAAATATGCCAAAAAAAGTTAAAATCCTAATTTGTTTTTTAACCCTTTTTTTATTTGCTGGTTTTTTAGTCAACTCTGCTCAAGCTGAGAATTCTACTGATTTTACCTGCGCAGTCTATTTTACTGGAGTTGGTTGTTCTCATTGTGCTAATACTGATCCCGTAGTTTTGGAAGAATTGCCAAGAGAATATCCAAATTTTATTGTCATTGAATATGAAATTTATCAGCAAAAAGAAAACGCCCCTTTGCTTTATGAATACAACGAAAAATATAATTCAGGATTAGGGATACCCTTAGTAATATTTAATAAAAAAGGACAAATAAAGGGGGATAGACCAATTTTAGAAAACATTAAGGGGAAAATTGAAAATTTAAATAATAATAAATGTCCTCTGGCAGATGGAACATCTATTGATTTTAATGAATTGGACATAGCTTCTTTACCCGGCCAGCCAAAAATTTGGACGAGCCAGGGAAGTTTTTCGAAAGGAGAAATAATTCCTCAACCATTAGAAATGGAGTTTACCCTACCTAAAGTTATTTCTTTGGCTGTAGTTGACGCTGTTAATCCTTGTGCCTTAGCCGTTTTAACTGTAATGCTTATTGCTATTTTGACCTACAATCCTCAAAAAAGAAGAAACATTTTATTGGCGGGATTGGCTTTTGTTGTTTCGGTTTTTGTAATGTATTTAATTTATGGCTTAGTAATTATTAAATCACTTCAGCTTATTCAATCCTTAACCTTTATTAAATTATGGCTCTATAAAATTTTGGGGGTTGGAGCTATAATTTTAGGTTGTTTCAAATTAAGAGATTTTTTCCGATACAAAGCAGTTTGTAGGGTTTCTCCAAGAGTTGATAAGATCCTTTCCAAAATAACTAGTCCTCAAGGAGCTTTTTTGGTGGGGGCTTTTGTAACTATATTTTTGCTTCCCTGTACTATTGGGCCCTATATTATTTGTGGCGGGATTCTCTGCCCTCTGGGATTATTAAAAGCTTTTCCCTGGCTGTTGCTTTATAACTTAATATTTATTTTACCGATACTGGCAGTGGTTTTGATAATTTATTTTGGTTTAAGTAAGGTTGAAGATATTTCAAGCTGGGAAGCAAGAAACATAAAATATCTCCACTTAATCGCCGGTTTAGTTATTTTAGGATTAGGAATAGCTATGGTTTTAGGATTGGTTTAAAAATTTAAAGGTCAATTATAATAAGTTTAAATTCCTATATTATTATGAAAGTATTGAAATTTGGAGCAAGTTGGTGCCCGGGCTGTAAAGTAATGGTTCCTCGCTGGGAAGAAATTGAAAAAGAAAATCCTTGGCTGGAAACAGAAATGATTAAGATTGATGATAGTCCGGGGGCGATGAAGGAATATCAACTTCATCAATTGCCAACTTTTATTTTTCTTGATAAGGAGGGAAATGAAATTACCAGAATAACTGGAGAGGTAGAAAAAGATATTTTAGTAAAAACTATTTTGGAAGATAGAGATAAATAAGAAGATTGTTAAATTGATGACGGGTAGCTAACGGGTTAGTCGATGAACATTCGTTCATCACCGAGCTTTCGCGTAGCGAAAGTGAAAGTGGAGAAGAAGAAATCTTCTTTGACTCCACCCTTC
>CAZBBD010000002.1:0-7245 GCA_964490315.1 uncultured Candidatus Saccharibacteria bacterium | reverse complement strand
CTCCACCCTTCGCTGTGGCTCGGTTAGTCGATGACAAAAATCACTGAAGATACAACATTAGCTGAAACTTTGAGTCGCCCTAAAATAAAGGACATTCTTTTGAAATACAATATACCCTGTTTGGGTTGCCCCTTTGCGAAATTTGAAATGGAGAATTTAAAAATTGGGAAAATTTGTAAAATGTACAATATCAACATCGAGAAATTACTCAAAGAATTAAATAAAAAATTAAAGTAGTTTTAGAACCTTTATGCTTTTGGAAATCAAAAATTTAAAAGTTAAAGGAAATAATAAAGAGATATTGAAAGAAATTAATCTTCAGATAAAAAAAGGAGAAACCCAAGCTCTTTTAGGCCCTAATGCTTCCGGAAAAAGCACCTTAGCTCAGGTAATTTTAGGAAATCCGAAATATAAAGTAACCCAGGGAAAGATTTTTTTTGGAGGAAAAGAAATTACTAAACTTCTTCCAGAAAAAAGAGCAAAACGCGGAATAGCTTTATCCTGGCAAAACCCACCCCAAATTAAGGGGGTTAAGTTTTCAGAATTGCTAAAAAAAATTTCAAAAGAAAAAATTAAAGGAGAAAAATTAGGGGTTGACTCAAGTTTATTAGAACGAGAAGTAAATTTAGATTTTTCGGGCGGGGAGAAAAAAATATCAGAATTATCGCAAATTTTAGCTTTGGAGCCTAAATTGGTAATTTTTGATGAAATAGATTCTGGTTTGGATATTAAAAGATTAGAAAAAGTTGCAAAAATAATAAAGAAAGAGTTGGTAGCCAAAGATGTTTCAATTCTGCTGATTACGCATTCTGGGGAAATTTTACGATTTTTAAAACCAGCAGTAACTAATATAATGGTTGGAGGAAAAATAATTTGCAAACAGAAAGATTATAAAAAGGTTTTAAGGACTATTAAAAAATATGGCTATGAGAAATGTAAAGGGCACGCATTATTTACAAATTGATCACCGGGTTCAAAATATTTTAAAAATAAAAGGAGTTGAAATTTTACCGGCTAAATTAAGTTGGGAAAAATATAATTGGGCAAGAAAATACTTTCAAAGAAAACCCAAAGGCGGCTATTTTATTTGGGTAAAAAGACAGATTGCTTTTCCATTACTAACTTGCATTTCTATTACCTCTAAGAAAATTCACCAAGACCTTCAAAATCTTTTAATAATAGAGAGAAATTTAAATATTAATTTAAACGGTACTTGTAATTCTCAAAAAAGAAATTTAAATTGCAGACATAAAACCTGGGGGAAAATTATTTTAAAAGAAGGTTCTATGTTAAAATACGAACATATTCATTCCTGGGGCAATAAAGATATAGTAGAACCAAATTACGAATTTTTTTTAGAAAAAAATTCACAACTAAATTATAATTATAAAAATCTTTTTACTCCCAAAAAACTCAAAATCCAGACCATGTTCCATCTTTTAGAAAAAGCTGCAGCTAATATAAAAATAGCAGTAGATTGTAAGCGAACTCAAGCCGAAATTGTGGACACTTTAAATTTAAAAGAGAAAGATGCTTCGGGCCAAATTCAGCTAAGATTGGTTGGAAGAAAAAATAGTAAGGTTTCGGCTCGTTCCCAGATTTTAGCTAAAGCTCCGGGCAGGGGGCACTTGGATTGTCAGGGATTATTGGTAGACAAAAGTTCAATAATTTCTTTAGAACCAAAACTCATTTGTAAAAATAAATTAGCTCAACTTACCCATGAGGCATCAATTGGAAAAATCGAAGAACAACAATTAAATTATTTAAGGCAGAGGGGGTTAAGCGAAGAGGAGGCGATAAATTTAATTGTCACTGGATTTTTGAAATAACCCCTTCGGTTTACAACCGTCAAAGTTTCTGATAATATTAAAATATGATAGAAAAATTTACTAAAATTTTAATACCAATATCAATTATCATTGCTGGACTAATTATTGGAGGAGCTTTTATTTACATTAATCAGGGAAAGATTGAAAAAGAAAAAATTGAAGATGTTTCAGAAAATTTATTATCTCCTCAACAAACAGCAGAAAAAGCCATAAATTTTATCAATGAGAATATGTTAAAGGGGCAGGGCATCACTGCTTCTTTAGTAAATGCGGTGGAAGAAAACGGGGTTTATAAATTCAGTTTTAAAATTGGAGGAGAAGAATACAATTCTTACGTGACAAAAAATGGAAAGCTTTTCTTTATTGAAGGCATTGATTTAGAGCCGCCAGTGGCTAAAAATATTCCGAAAACAGATACTCCGGAAGTTGAGCTTTTTGTAATGGCATTTTGTCCTTATGGCAATCAAGCTGAAGAAATTATGGAGCCGGTGCAAAAACTTCTTGGTAATAAGGCGAAAATAGAGCTTCGTTATGTTATTTACTCTAACTACGCTTCAGGTTTCCCCGATTATTGTTTAGATAAAGAAAACAAATTTTGCTCAATGCACGGAATAAGCGAAGTTCATCAAGACATAAGAGAGATTTGTGTTCAAAAATATCAAAGGAATAAACTATGGGATTTTGTAATGAAAATCAATGAAGAAACTACTTCTCAAAATGTAGATGAAAAATGGGAAGAAATTGCTAAAAATTTAGGAATTGATGCTCAAAAAATTAAGGATTGCCAAGCTAATGAAGCTGAAATTTTATTAGCTAAAGAAGTTGAACTTAATAAAACTGAATATCCGGTTCAGGATCCAAGTCATTATCAAAACCAAGAAAAAACCACCATTGCTGGCTCTCCCACTTTAATAATTAATGGAATGGTTTATGGTGGAGAAAGGTCATCTGAAGGTTATAAAGAAGCTATTTGTTCTGGATTTAAAAGTCCTCCTGAAGAATGCAGCCAAAAATTAGAAAATAAAACGGGTTCTCCGGGAGGATGCCAGTAAAAATGTCTCAACCCAAGGTTCGTTTATTTATTACTCCTTCTTGCCCTTATTGTTATACCTTGAAGGAATTTTTAAAAGAGTATAATATAAGGTTTAAAGAAATAGATGCTTCTAAAGATAAAAAAGAGCAAGAGGAAATGATTAAAAAATCAGGTCAGAGAGGGGTGCCGGTGGTTGAGATCGGTGATCAAATTGTGGTAGGATTTGACAGAGAAAAAATTTGTAAATTATTAAATATTAAAGCTTAATGAATCTTCGATTCATTTCGCACCTTCGATAAACTTTCAGTTTATCTCGGCGATTAAAATATGCCAATAAAAGTTGCTATTAATGGTTTTGGCCGAATTGGCCGACCGGTTTTGCGAAGAATTTTAGACAACCATCCCGAATTAGAGGTGGCAGCTATTAATGACCTAACTGAGCCTAAGGTTTTGGCTCATCTTTTGAGATATGATTCAGTTTATGGAATTTACAAAAAATCAGTAAAATTTTCAGAAGACTCTTTATTAATAGACGGAACCGCGAAAGGGAAAAAAGTAAAAATTTTTGCTGAAAAAGATCCAGTCAACTTGCCCTGGAAAAAGTTAGGAATAGATGTAGTTTTAGAATGCACGGGGGTTTTTAGAGATTTAGATGGTTCAAAAAAACACTTAAAAGCAGGAGCAAAAAGAGTAATAATTTCAGCTCCAGCTAAAAGTCCGGAAATTCCCTCTTATCTTCTAGGAGTGAATGAGGAGAAATTTGATTCTAAAAAAGACAACATAGTAGACATGGGCTCTTGCACTACTAATTGTTTAGCTCCGGTAGCTAAAGTTCTAAATGATAATTTTAAGATAGTTCGGGGATTTATGACTACTATCCATAGCTACACTACCGATCAAAGAATTTTAGATTTACCCCATAAAGATTTAAGAAGAGCCAGGACAGCAGCTTTAAATATTATTCCAACCTCTACTGGAGCGGCAAAAGCTATCAGCAAGGTTATTCCCGAACTCCAAGGGAAAATGGATGGAATAGCAATTAGGGTTCCCACTCCTACTGTTTCAATTGTGGATTTAGTTTGTGAAGTTGAGAAAAAAACTAGCGCAGAAGAGGTAAATTTTATCTTTAAAAAAGCAAGCCAAACTGAAAAAATGAAAAGAATTTTAGGAATAGAAGATGCGCCTTTGGTTTCTTCAGATTATATTGGAAATTCATATTCTTCGATAGTTGATGCTGAAAATACTAAAGTGATTAATGGAAATCTGATTAAAGTTTTATCCTGGTATGACAATGAATATGCTTATGCCTGCCGTTTAGCAGAATTTGCTGAATTTATTGGGAAAAAACTTTAATTATAGGAGTAAAATTTTTATAATTTTAAAACGCGCTTTGCGTGATTTTTTATTCTTAGGCGATGAAAACTTTGTTTTCATCTTCAGCTACGCGAGCGTTAGCGATGCGTAGAGAAGAGATTCATCTCTTCGATTCCCTTCCGCTTCGCGGAAGTTCAGTGTATAATTAAAGTGATTCGTATATTCGTAAATATTCGTAATTCGTAGGGTTATGATTAAAAAAGGAAATTTATATTACCCATCTAAAGAATTTAAAAAGAGAGCTTGGCTAAATGACAGAAAAATTTACCAGCAGGCAAATAAAAATCCGGTTAAATTTTGGGAAAACCTAGCCAAAGGAATTTATTGGAGAAAAAAATGGAGAAAGGGTTTTGAGCACAAGCCGCCCTACTTTAAATGGTTTTTAGGAGGGAAATTAAATATTACCGAGAACTGTTTGGATAAAAATTTAAAAAATAAAAAAGATAAAGTAGCTCTTATCTGGGAGCCAGAGCCAATTAAGGAAAAACCCAGAATTTTGACTTATCAAGATCTTTTTCAAGAAGTTAATAAATTTGCTAATGTTCTCAAAAAATTAGGGGTAAAAAAGGGAGATAAGGTAGGAATTTATCTTCCGATGATTCCTGAAGTAATAATCTCGATGTTGGCCTGCGCCAGAATTGGAGCAGCTCACACTATAGTTTTTTCAGCTTTCTCGCCCCAAGCTTTAAAAATAAGATTGCAGGATACTGAAGCTAAGATTTTAATAACTGCTGATGGGTACTACCGAAGAGGGAAGATTATCGATTTAAAGAAAAATGCTGATGCAGGGGTGAAAGAAACAAAAGTAAAAAAGATTATTGTAGTTAAAAGAACGGGAAATAAAACAAAATGGATTAAAGGAAGAGATATGTTGTGGAAAGATTTAGTTAGAAATGAAGGTGATTGGTGTAAACCAGAAATAATGGACTCAGAGGATTTGTTATTTGTGCTATATACAAGCGGAAGCACTGGTCGTCCTAAAGGTTGCAAACATGTTTGCGGAGGTTACACCGTTCAGGCTTACTGGACAGCGAAATGGATATTCGATCTGAAGGATGATGATGTTTTCTGGTCTACCGCTGACATAGGCTGGGTAACCGGCCATACTTATTCTTGTTATGGTCCCTTGTTGAATGGAACAACTTTTGTAATGTTTGAAGGAACTCCTGATTGGCCAAATCCGGATAGATGGTGTCAGATTATTGAAAAATATGGAGTAACAACTTTCTATACTGCCCCAACAGCAATCAGAATGTTTGAAAAATATGGCCAAAAACTTCTAAAAAAACATAAGCTAAAGACCCTTCAGGTCTTAGGCTCAGTAGGCGAACCAATTGATGAAGCTGCTTGGCGCTGGTATTTTAAAAATGTGGGGAAAGGGAGGTGCCCAATTGTTGATACCTGGTGGCAAACAGAAACTGGCGGAATTCTAATTAGTTCCTTACCGGGAATTGGCCCTTTTTTGCCAGCCTTCACTGGCCTGCCATTTCCTGGGATAAAATTTGATATTTTTAATGAGAAGGGAAAGTCTCTACCAGCCGGTAAAAAAGGGGACTTAGTAATGTTGCCCCCTTTTACTCCTGGGCTATTGCGAGGAATTTACAAAAACCCAAAGAAATATTCGGCAACTTACTGGTCGCAATATGGAAAGAAAGTTTATCTCACTTCAGATGCCGCTTTCAAAGACAAAAACGGTCTAATTCGAATTGTTGGTAGAATGGATGATGTAATTAAAGTAGCCGGTCATAGAGTGACAACGGGAGAATTAGAGGCTGCTATAAATCTTCATCCAGATATTACTGAATGTGCAGTGATAGGAATTCCAGATGAAATAAGAGGAGAAGTTCCAGTAGCTTTTATAATTTATAAAAGCAAAAAAGAAAAAGAAGAGATTGAAAAAGAAACTATAAATCAAGTTAAAAAAGAAATTGGCCCAATTGCTTTACCAAAAAAAGTTTTCATAGTCAAAGACTTACCTAAAACCAGATCAGGTAAAATTATGAGAAGAATTTTAAGAAAACTATTTACTGGTGAAAACTTAGGAGATCTTTCTACTTTAGCCAATCCAGAAATTGTTGAGAGAATTAAGAAAATAATAAAAAATGAAGTTAAAATCTAAAGAATTCATCCTTTGGTTCAAGGAAATCTCTAAAAGAGATATTCTTTTAGCAGGAGGGAAAAATGCTTCTTTGGGAGAAATGTATAGTAAATTAACTAAGAAAGGAATAAACGTTCCAAACGGTTTTGCTTTAACCTCTCGGGCTTATTGGTATTATTTAAAATATAATAAAATTGATCATAAATTAAGAGAAATTTTTAAAAAATTTAATCCCAAGAGTTTAAAAAGTTTACAAAAGGCTGGAAAGGCAGCTAGAAATTTAATTTTAAAATCAGATTTCCCAAAAGACTTAAAAAAAGAAATTTTAGAAAATTATAAAAAATTATCTGCTCAATATGGTAAAAATACTGATGTGGCCGTTCGTTCTTCGGCGACGGCTGAAGACATGCCTTCGGCTTCTTTTGCCGGCCAGCACGAAACTTATTTAAATGTTTCTGGAGAGGAAAATTTACTGAAAGCCATTAAGAAATGTATAGCTTCTTTGTTTACTGACCGGGCCATTTCCTATCGGGAAGAAAAAGGATTTAAGCATATGAAGATTGCTTTATCAGTAGGAATAATGAAAATGGTAAGGTCAGATTTAGCTTCCTCGGGGGTAATGTTTACTTTAGATACAGAGACAGGATTTACAAACGTAGTCTTGGTTAATTCAATTTACGGAATAGGGGAGATGATTGTAAAAGGGAGGATTACTCCTGACCAATTTTATGTTTTTAAGCCAACATTAAAACAAGGGTATAAGTCAATTATTATTAAGAATTTAGGAAGGAAAGATAGGAAATACATCTATGCTAGAAAAGAGGGTATAAAAGAGGTTAAAGTTTTACCTAAAGAACAATTAAGATTTTCGGTTACCGACAAAGAAATTTTAACTTTAGCTAAATGGGCCT
>CAZBBD010000001.1:23788-25708 GCA_964490315.1 uncultured Candidatus Saccharibacteria bacterium | reverse complement strand
ACCGGCTTGTTAAAATAGGTTTGACTAACAGATTCTACCCCGTAGCAATTAGAGCCGAAAGGGATTTGATTTAAATACCATTCTAAAATTTGGTCTTTTGAATATCGTCTATCTAGCTCTATAGCCAAAACGACCTCTCTTATTTTTCTTTGAGCGGTTTTTTCAGTAGAAAAAAAGGTTGATCTTATTAATTGCTGGGGAATAGTTGATCCGCCATAAACTGGTTTCATGATTTCTAAATTAATTAGAGCTGCTCTAATTATTCCCCGGAAATCAATCCCGAAATGATGATAGAAATTAGCGTCTTCGGTGGTAATTACTGCTTGTTTTAAATATTCCGGCACCGTTTCTAAAGAGACCCAGGTTCTTTTTTCCTCACCGTAAATTTCGTATAAAAGGATCTGGCCTGAGCGGTCATAAATTTTTGTTGACTGAAAAAGATGTCTTTCGGTGAATTTCTCGGGTTGGGGTAGGTCTTTAGCATAATAAATAAATAAAAATAAAAAACAAAAAACCAAGAAGAGAGAGAAAAACCCCAAAAATTTTAAAATTGAAATTAACCTTCTTTTTTTAATGTTTTTTTGGTAAATTTTACGGTAAAATCTTCTTTTTGGCATATTAAGATTTTAACAAATTCTTTTCGATTAGACAATTTTAAGAAGGAATGGTAAATTAAAAACATGAAGATAATCACTAGTCCTGAAAAAACTAAAAAACTTCTAACCCAAAAAGTAGAAGAGGTCATTAATAGAAAGCATTTAGAAAAAAGACTAAAATCAGGTGAGAAACTAAGGGTAAAACTTGGCATTGACCCAACTTCACCTGATTTACATTTAGGCCACCTGGTTCCTTTAAAAAAACTAAAACAATTTCAGGAATTAGGGCACCAAGTTATTTTTCTAATCGGGGATTTTACCGCTCGAATTGGCGATCCGTCAGCCAGGCAGGATAAAAGAAAACCTTTAACCGAAAAAGAGATAAAGCAAAATATGCAAGACTATATAAAACAAACAATTAAGGTTTTAAATATGAAGAAAGTTGAAATTCGATATAACAACGAATGGTATAGTAAAAAAGGCGTCACTTTTTTAATGAACCTAGCTTCTCATTTTACTTATTCCAGACTAATCGAGAGAGAGGAGTTTAAAAAAAGGATAGAGAAAAACGTTGAGGTTAATATGTTAGAACTTATTTATCCTCTTTTGCAAGGTTATGATTCAGTTGCCCTACGGGCTGATGTTGAAATTGGAGGAACAGATCAGAAATTTAATCTGCTTTTTGCTAGAAAAGTTCAAAAAAAATATAACCAACCCCAACAAGACATTATGACTTTGCCCCTTTTATTGGGGACGGATGGGGTTAAAAAGATGAGCAAGTCTTACAGGAATCATATTAAGCTTACCGACGAACCTTCAAAAATGTTTGAGAAAGTTATGTCAATACCCGACCAATTAATCTGGCACTACTTTAAGCTTTTAACAGATTCTTCTCTAATAGAGATTGAAAAGATGAGAAAAAAAGTTTACAGAACTCTTTCTACGCCAAAAGAGATGAAATTAAAATTAGCCCGAGAAATAGTTACTATTTGCTATAATAAAAAGACAGCCGAAACAGCTTTCAAAGAATTCAATAGAGTCTTCAAAGAAAGAAAATTGCCTTCAAAAATTCCCCACATTCAAATTAAAGAGAAATCCTTAGATATTTTAGAGCTTTTAGTAAAAACAAAATTAGCTGCTTCAAAATCGGAAGCCAAAAGATTAATATTGCAAAAAGGAGTGAAGATTAATAAGAAAATTCAAAAAAATTGGCGAGAAATTATTCAAATAAAAAAAGGACAGGTGATCCAGGTAGGAAAAAGAAAATTTATAAAATTAATTTAAAGAAAACCCCCAGTAAGGGGGTTTTCAGTTATTCTGTAGT
>CAZBBD010000001.1:7236-23688 GCA_964490315.1 uncultured Candidatus Saccharibacteria bacterium | reverse complement strand
TTCTTCTGGTGTTTCTTCTGGTGTTTCTTCTGGTGTTTCTTCTGGTGTTTCTTCTGGTGTTTCTTCTTGGCTAACAAAAGGAGTTAAAATTTTGTTTTGGTAAATCATATTTTTTAAAATTATTTTTTTTAATTGTCTCGACCTTTATCGTCTCTGTTTTTAAAAACCATAACCCCTTATTTCTAATGGGGTTCTAAAAGACATTATAAAGTTCCCAAAAGGCTTGTCAAGCCCGGCACCTCTAGCTAAAGGTGCCGGGTCAAGGGGTTAGGTTTTTTTATTTTTATATTAATTTTTTCTTTTTTAAATTCTCTTTTTTTTAAATTCCAGCCCCAAATTTCTACTGGGAGCTCAACTTTATTTTTTTTAAGGAAATTTATTATCTTTTTTCTCCTAAATGAAACATTAGAGAGGGTGGTTAATTGAATATTTTTTTGCCTTTTTCCTTTAAGGGCTAAGAGGTCAATAATTCCAAAAATATCAGTTTGTTTAAATTTCACCTTAGGCCCGAACCACGTTATCCAGCCTTCTTTTCTTAAAATTTCCACCGCTTTTTTTCTAATTTTCGCTTCTCGCATAAATAATTAACTACATTTTTAAAGCGAAGAGAACTACATTCTCTTCTTTATCTGCGCTAACGCTTGATATTAGAATAAATTTCTTGGACTGCATCGTTTTCGTCCAGGGTTTCAAAAAGTTTTTGACAAGTTTCTTTGTCTTTTTTGCCTAATTCAATCTGTTTTTTGGCCACCCAGTCTAAAGTAGTTGATTCGGTCTGAATTCCTTTTTCTTCTAAGTTTTTCTTTACTTTTTCTAATTCTTCAGGTTTAGTGTAAACATCTAAAATGTGATTATGCCAATAAATGTCCTCTGCCCCGGCCTCAATTGCTAATAATTCTAACCCTTCCTTATTTTTGTCTTCATGGTTTACATTTTGTATTTCTAAGCAGCCCTTTCTTTTGAATATCCATTTTACCGAGCCCGAACCTGCCAGTTTTCCGTTATTTTGATTTAGAATTTGTTTTATTTCTCCTAAGGTTCTATTTTTATTATCGGTGATGCCTTCAATAATAATTGCAATTCCACCAGGGCCATAAGCTTCGAAAACTATGCTTTCTAAAACTTCTCCTTTTAACTCCCCTGTTCCTTTTTTAATAGCTCTTTCAATATTATCCTTTGGCATATTGAAACTCTTTGCTTTCTCTATAACTAATCTTAGGGCAGAATTAGTTTCGGGAGCTCCACCTTTTTCTCGGGCAGCAATCGAAATTTCGCGAGAAAGCTTTGAAAAAATTTTCCCTCGCTTAGCATCGGTAATTTGTTTTTTGTGTAGAATTGTTTTGGCGTGACTGTGTCCGCTCATGTGTTTTATTGTACCTTATTTTTATAGAAGCTAAAATTAAGTTTTAGGAAACCGAATTAAGGCTTTTTTAAGAATTAAAATTATTGCTCCAGAGAAAACAGCAAGAGCTAATGCTATTAACAAGATAGATACAGAATTTGAAGATTCCGGGACTTGCTCGCCAGTTGCTGCTGATTTCTTTTTAGGATATTCTTTAGCTTCTTTTTCAGAAGCAGCTTCTTCGGCTCCTCCGGTTTGGCCCGAAATTATATTAACAGAATCAGGGGTTAAAACGGTGCTCCACTCCCAGCCAGACTTAGCAAGGCTATAGGACTGCCCCTGGGGAGCCTTTTTGTAATTTACAGTATCTATTATGTTTCCATCGGGCTGAAAAAGTTTTAAGCCATCGCCGTCATTATTCAAAGTAATTTTAGTAGCAGATATGTGTAAAATCAAAAACCCTTTAGAACTAATAATTATCCCTTCAGGAAAAGTATAAATATTACTTTTGCCAACAGTGTCAGCAACTTTCCAAAAGGAAAGATCTACTTTAAAATTATTTTGGTTAAAAACCTCAATCCACTCATTTTCGGCATCAGGCCCCTTTGGAGAGGGAAGAATTTCATTAATGATAATACCCGAAGGATAAATTTCGGATTTTCCCTTGATTTTTTGACCCTCGGTTTCTTTTTGAATGGTTAGAATATTTTCAGCTCGAGGACTTCCTTCAGCGTTCTGGCTCGATTTCCAATTTTCTGAACCGTTCCTTGAAGGATGAGCGTCTTTCTTCTCCATGGTTTGTTTTGTAGAATTATTTCCAGCGAACCAACCAGAAGAACAATCTGCCTCGTCTACCGTTTCTCCTTGACTATTAATTAGTTTTAAATGTTCTCCTTTATTGTTTAAGCTGCCCTTATAAATTAAATCGGCATTAATATTTGGGACTGTATCGTCATCTGTTCTCTCTAGTAAATAAAACGATTTAGCAAGAATAATTCCTTTTAAACTAATTTTTGGACTTTCGTCAGTGGCTTTAAGAATCCACTCCTCAAGATCTATAATTTCATTGGTGTGGTTGTACAATTCAATCCATTCATTATTAAAAGATTCTTTTGTTCCCATCCAGGCAATTTCATTAATTACCACCCCAAAGGAATTAGCAGCTTGTATAGATAGAGGAAATAAAAAAAAAGATAAGAGCGCCACTACCCTTGACAAACTCTTCATAGTTTGTTATACTTAAAAATTAAATGTCCCCAAAACTGAGGGCCTGGAATTTTTTTAGATGGACGGTTTGGCTAAGGCGAAACTGCTCCTCGGGAAAATTCTAAACTTTTGATCCTAAAGCTTAAGTTGGCCCTCAGTTTTTGGGGTATTTTTATTTAATAATTCCAGTTACTCTTTTTATTTCTTCAATAGTAGTTATCCCGGCTAAAACCTTTAGTATTCCGTCTTGTTGTATGCTAACCATTCCTTTTTTGACTATTTTTTTTCTTAAAGCAGCAATTGACGGGTTTTCTAAAATAAAATTCTCTATTTCATCGTCTATTAAAAACGCTTCAAAAATTCCAATTCGACCTCGATAACCAGTGAAATTGCAATATTTACAACCTTTAACTTTAGGAATTTTTATTCCCTTTTTGATTTTTATTATCCCTTTTAAACTTTTTTTAATCTCCTTTAATTCTTCAGAATTAGGCTTTTCTAATTTTAAACATTCTTTACAAACCCTTCTTGCTAATCTCTGGCCTACAGTTATATTAATGGCTGGCCCGATGGTTGAAGGTTTAGCTCCTAGGCTAGTTAGTCTGGCTATAACACCAGCAGCGTCATTGGTGTGTAGGGTGGTGAAAACTAAATGCCCGGTAAGGGCTGCCTGAAGAGCGGTTTTAACTGTTTCTAAGTCTCTAATTTCTCCTACTAATATTACGTCTGGGTCCTGCCTCATAATTGATTTTAATCCATTTACAAAATCATACCCTTTTTGGGGACTAACTTGAGTTTGAGAAACGCCTTTTAAATGATATTCGATTGGGTCTTCAATAGTAATAATTTTAATTTCTGGCCTTTGGATTTTTTTTAAAAAAGAATATAAGGCAGTAGTTTTTCCAGAACCGGTGGGACCGGTAACGATAATCATCCCGTATGGTCTTCTAATTTCTCTCTCAATAATTTTTAGTAAATCTTTTCTTAACCCCAAGGTCTTCATATTAATTAAACTTTTTGGATTCAAAATTCTCATTACAATTGATTCTCCATATTCGGCTGGTAAAATAGAAACCCTAATTTCAATCGTTAAACTTTCGCTTAAAATTATAGAAAACCGACCATCTTGAGGTCGGTCAGTAATATTTAATTTAATCCCTGAAATAAGCTTTATTCTTGAAAGTAAAGCCCGATAAATTTTAGAATCGAAAGCTAAAATGTCATGTAAAACCCCATCAATTCTAACCCGAAATTTAACCAATTCTTTTTTCGGCTCAAAATGAACATCAGAAGCTTCTATGTAAATTCCTCCCCCTAATATAATTTCTAGAAGTTCAGTAGTGCTTTTATTTAAAAATTCTCCAAGCTTCGCCTTGAATAAAGAAACATTTTTTATCTTTTGTGCTATATTTAAGACGATAAGGGAGATTTTTATTCCACCAGTAATTTTTTGTTGGAATTTATTTGCCATCGCTATTCTCAAATTATCTTATTTTTGCCCAAGAGTCAAATGAAAAAGAAATATTTAACTTATAATCCCTTCCAAACTAAAAAATTAGGAGAGGCTATAGCTAAAAAAATTTTAAAAAGTAAAATTAAAAAAAATGCTTTTATTGTTAGATTAGAAGGAGATTTAGGGGGAGGGAAAACCACTTTTTTGAAAGGTTTTGCTAAAGGATTAGGGATAAAACAGCGGATTACTAGCCCCACCTTCGTCATTTTAAGAAAATTTAAGGTTAAAGATTTAAGATTTATGTATTTTTATCACATTGATTGTTACCGAATTAAAAAACCAAAAGAAATCTTAGACTTAGGGTTTGGAGAAATTATTAAAAGTCCCAAAAATATTATTGTTATTGAGTGGGCTGAACGAATCCGAAAAATTTTACCCAAAAACACAATAATTTTAGAATTTAAGTTTATCAACAAGAAAATTAGAGAAATTATATTAAAATAGAGTATGCAAAACAAAAAGCGTCTAATTGTTATTGACAGTAATTCTGTTATTCATCGGGCCTATCATGCCTTGCCGCCTTTAACTACTAAAAAAGGGGAGATGGTTAATGCAGTTTATGGTTTTTTGTTAGTTTTCTTAAGAGCAATTCGTGAGCTTCAACCAGATTTTATTGCAGCTTGTTTTGATTTCCCCACCCCTACCTTCCGGCACAAAAAATTTAAAGACTATAAAGCCAAAAGACCTCCTACTCCAAAAGAGCTCTATTGGCAGTTTCCAAAAATAAAGGAAATTCTAAAAGGATTTAATGTTCCGATTTTTGAAAAAGAAAATTTTGAGGCAGACGATATCATCGGAACTATTTCCTGGCTTGCCCCCAAAAAACAAATTATCCCTGAGATTGAAACCATTATTTTATCAGGGGATTTAGATACTTTACAAGTAGTTGACCCCAATACCAAGGTTTATCTTTTAAGGAAGGGGGTGAAAGATATAGTTTTATATGATCAAAGTTTAGTTGAAGAAAAATATCAAGGTTTGACGCCGGAGCAAATTACTGATTTTAAAGCCTTAAGAGGCGATCCTTCTGACAATGTTCCTGGGGTAACTGGGATTGGAGAGAAGACGGCAATTGAACTAATAAAAAAATTCGCTTCTTTAGAGAACCTTTATCAAAATTTAGAAAAAAAGAGTGAAAAAGCAAAAAACTTGAAACTAAAATTACAAGAGACACTTCTTCGGTCAAAAGAGCAAGCTTTTTTTAATAAAACATTGGTCCAAATTAGAAAAGATGCGCCGGTTGATTTTACCCTAAAAAAATGTCAGTGGAGGAAATACGACAAAAAAACGGTAACTAAAATCTTAAACGATCTTGAATTTTACAGTTTAATTAAGAGATTGCCGGCACTTGAAAAACAAGATGAAAAACCTAACGAAAACTTGAAATTATGGTAAAATAAAAAAAAGGCCGAAGAGAACTATTTTAATAAAAATAAACTATGCCAGAAAAACAACTCTCAGAAGGGGCTCAATGGTTTTTAAGAAATATTCAGGTGCTTCAAGATGATTTTGCTGCGTCGGTAGGGGCTCAAATTGTTATGACCGATAAAGAAGGAAACTTAATCACTAAAATGAGTGGTGCCCAAAGAGTATGTAAATTAATAATGCAGACAGAAAAAGGGAAAGAGAGATTCAGCGGGGCCTATAAAACTGCCCTTTCTTTGGTTAGGACTCAAAAAGAGCCTATTTTTATGGATTGTCATGCTGGTTACGCTTCTTTGTGGGTGCCAATTAAAATTAAAGAGAAAATAGTTGCTTCAATCACTGGTTGTGGAGGGAGATATAATAGAGGAGAGGGTAAAGAATGGTTAAGAGAAAGATTTTCAAAACTTGCTGATGAATTAGAGATTAGCGATAAGGAAGATTTTCTAAAAGCAGCAGTAGATGAAATTGAACCAGTTACCGAAGAAGAGATGAAAGAGAGGGCAGAAAGATTGGCAAAATTAATAGGGATTTTAGCTAAAGAAACTGCTTTAAAAGAAGTATTTAAAATAGAGGGAATTGGTTAGAAAATAATCGAAACCAAATTTTAAATAGACGATAAATATTGACCTTATTAAGTTCTGGAATAAGCCACGGGAATTAGTTTTATTTTGAGAGATTTAGTGGTAATAAAAATTAATTTTGAATAAAACTAAAAGGAAAGTTTATGAAAAAGACAACATTAGAAACAGAAGAGATTTTAACAAGAATCCAGCCGGCGAATAGAATAAGAAAAATAACAATAGGCATAGCTGCAATAATGGTTTTGGGATTACTGATATCTAAGATAAGCCGTTATCCCGAAGCTGTTATGTCGGCATTTATTGTATTAATATTATGGTTTTTAAGCGTCTTTGTTTTTGAATTTTTGCTAAAGAAACAAAAAACTTTTTCGGGGGCAAGTGATTTATATCTTGGTTATGAAATGATAGAATTTTTATTTCTAACTTGGCTATTTTATCATAGTGGTGGAATAGAATGGATGGGAGCCATATTTTTTCTATTTATAATCCTTTACGGAAATATAATTTTAGACAAAACGAGAGGATTTATAACGAGTACCGCCGGTTGTGTTTTTTATATATCGGTAGTCCTTTTAGAGTATTCTGGTCTTATCCCTTTTAAAACACCTTATATTTTAACAGGGCTTTATCAGGATCCAAATTATTTAGTACTTACTGTTCCTTTCACCTGCTTTACTTTTTATCTCTTTGGGTGGGCAGCTGGCCTTTTTACCGACACATTAAGAAAAAGAAACTTAGAATTAGGAGAAATGAGAGTAGCCTTAGAAGAATCAAAGACGGTTTTGGAAATAAAAATTAAAGCCAGGAGTAGAGAATTGCAGGATTTAGTAGAAAAAAGAGAGAAGGTGATTGAAGAAAGAACAAAAAAACTTCAAGAAAAGCTCAGAGAATTGGAAACATTTAATAAATTAACAGTAGGAAGGGAATTAAAAATGGTTGAATTAAAGAAGAAAATTAAAGAGCTAAAAGAAAAATTAGAGAAAAAAATAGATAAAATAGATAATTCGTAGCCGAAACCGCAAATTCGTAAATTCGTACGCCAGTTTCGGCAAAAAGGTCGAAAACTAAAATAATTTTTATTAAAATATGATTAACAAGGAAGAATTAGAAAATTTAATGAAAATTAAAGGGGAAGTAAAGGGAGTGGTTTTTCAAACCGATGGCAAGTATGTTTTAGAAAAAGAAGGAGAGCAAGGATTTAAAAAATTAGAAAAGAGAGTAAAAGAGCTGGGTTTTCCAATAGATTATAAAACGGGAAGCGCCTTAGATCTTCACCCTATTGGTCTAAGAATAATCTCTCTCTTTTTAATTAAGGATACTTTTAATTGGTCAGATGAAGAAATAAGAAATATGGGCTATATCGCTCCATCCACTTCGTTTATGGTCAAGCTGTTAATGAAATTTTTCGTTAGCTTTAAGAAGTTTATGAATGAAGTCCCAAGGTATTGGAAAAAACACTATACCATAGGAGAGCTAGAGACGGTAAAGTTAGATGACGAAACAAAAGATGCTATTCTTCATCTTAAGGGTGTTAAAATCCATCCTCTGTTTTGTTTATATCTGGAGGGGTATTATGAAAGAATGTACCAATTTATAGTAGGGAAAAAGGGAGAATGTAGAGAAACGAAATGTATATTTAAGGGGGATCCTTACCACGAATATGTCCTTAGGCTCAAAAAATAGTGAAAAAAAGACTCAAACCGAGGAAGAAATTCGAGGGCTAGAAAGTTATATAAGGGATTTCTGGAAATTTTTGCCATTACCGGTTTGTTATATAAGCCCAGCTAATACTATTTTAGACATTGATGAAATTTTTAGCGATTTTTCTAATTATCAGCCAAATGAAATTATTGGAGAAGATTTAGGAAAGTTATTTGCTGAGTCTAAAAAAACTGAAGAGTTTAAAAAAGAAATTTTAAAGAAAGAAATGGTTTTAAATAGAGAATTGGTTTTCCTTACTAAAGACAAGAAAGAGATTCCGGTAAGTATTTCAGCTATGCAAAGAAAAGATGAAAAGAGAAATTTTATTGGTTATTTCTTCTCCCTTACCGATATTTCCGAAAGCAAGAAATTTCAAGAAAGATTAGAAAAAGAGATAGAAAAGAAAACCGAAGATTTAAAAGAGAAAATCGATCAATTAGAAAAAATGAATAAAATTATGACAGGAAGAGAATTAAAAATGGTAGAGCTAAAAGACGAAATTAAAAGATTAAAAGAAGGGTTAGAAAAATAAGAGTTAGAAAAATAAGAGCATGGAAGAACTTACCAAGGAATTAGCCAAAAGATTAATGGAAATAAAAGGAGAAGCCAGGGGAACTCATTTTAAAAATGATTCTCAGTTTGTATTAAAAGAAAAAGGGAAAGAAGGTTTAGAAATGGTAGAAAGAGAATTAGAAAAACTGGGCTACCCAATTGAGTATAAAAAAATTAATCAGTTTGCTTTTTATCCAATAGGGTTAAGGGTTCTTTCTTTATTGGCTATTAAAAAAACCTTTGATTGGTCAGATAAAAAAATAGAAGAACTTTGTGCTTATGCGATGAAGGTTTCTTTAATTATTAAATTATCAATAAGACACTTTTTTTCAGTGGAAAGGGTGCTTAATCAAGCCCCCAGAATTTGGTCAAAATACTTTACAGTAGGTAGATTAAAAATTGAAGAACATAATCTAGAAAAAAAATACCTTATTTTAAAAATAGAAAATTTTGATCTTCATCCTATTTATTGTTGCTGCCTCAAGGGCGTGCTTTTAGAGTTAACTAAAATGATAATCACTCCTAAAAAAATGACCTGTGAGGAAATCGAATGTTCCTTTAGGGGAGGAAAAGGACATCGTTATCTAGTCAAGTGGCAATAAAATATTTTCTGTGAATCAAACAATCAATAAACAAATAGCCAAGAGTTTGATGGAATTTAAGGGGGAAATAAGGGGAATGGACTTGAAAGCCGACGCCGAATTTGTTTTAAAAAGAGAAGGAAAAGAAGGTTTAAAAAAGGTAAAAGACAAGTTAGAAGAGATTGGTTTTCCAATTGAATATGGAAAAATAAACTCAATGAATTTTTATCCAGGAGGATTAAAAGTCCTTTCTCTTTTAGCGATTAAAGAAACTTTAAATTATGACGATAAAAGAATTAAAGAGATGGGAAAATTTGCTCCAAAAATTTCTTTTATTATTAAACTATTTGTAAAGCATTTTGCCCAGATTTCTAAATTCTTTTTTGAAGAAACTCCAAAAATCTGGAAGAAATATTGGACAGTAGGGAACTTTCTACCCCTAGAAGTTGATGAAAAAAAGAAATATGCAATAGTCAGAATTAAAGAGCTTAATCTTCACCCCCTTTATTGTCTCTATTTAGAAGGTTATTTTTCTACTTTTATTCGACTGGTAACTGGGGGTGAAGAAATAAGTGTTCAAGAAACAAAATGTTTTTTCCGGGGTGATAAATATCATGAATTTTTACTAAAATGGCAATAGAAGACAAAAAAACTGAAGAAAAAATTTCTACTCTATTAGAAGACTTGGCTTCTTTAGAAAGTTATGCTCAAGATCTGTTTTCTTTTACCCTTCTGCCAACTTGCTTTGTCAGCCCGGTCGGAGTAATCTTAGAAGCTAACCCTGCTATGGAGAAAATTTCTGGTTATAAAGTTGAGGAACTAATTGGAGAATCTGTTGAGAGGATTTTATCTAAAGAGGAGAAAAGAGAATTATTTAAAGAAACCTTACAAAAAAAATTTATTAAAACTAGAGAGGGAGAGATTTTAACTAAAGGAAAGAAGAAGATTCCAGTGAGCTTTTCTGCTCTAGCTAGAAAAACTGAGCAAGGAGAAATTACCGGTTATTTTATTGGATTTTTTGACCTAACTGATATTAAATTATATCAAAGGGAATTAGAGGGAAAGGCAAAAGGATTAGAGGAAACTAGAGGGGCCTTAATAAATATTTTGGAAGATGTGGAGGAAGCCAAGAGAGACACTGAAGAAGAAAAAAATAAAACTTTAGCTATTATTGATAATTTCGCGGATGGACTATTAGTTTTTGATAAAGAAAAAAAACTTTTACTAATTAACCTAAACGGTGAGGATTTTTTGGGGATTAAAGCTAAAGATGCGGTCGGGAAATCAATTCCAGAATTGAAAATCTTCCCAGCCTTAAATTCTCTATTGGATATTTTAGGGAAAGAAATTAAAGAGATATCTAGAAAAGAGCTGGTGTTTAGAGAAAACTTGGTTTTAGAGGTTTCTACGATTTCTATAGTGAGAAAAAAAGAAAAAATTGGAACTCTGGTTATTTTACACGACATAACTAGGGAAAAAACGGTAGAAAAGTTAAAAACTGAATTTGTTTCTCTTTCTGCTCACCAACTAAGAACCCCATTAGCGGCAATTAAATGGACCTTGAAAATGCTATTGGATGGAGATTTAGGAAAGATAACGGAGGAGCAAAGAAATTTCCTTGAAAAAACTTATAAAAGCAATGAAAGAATGATCTCTTTGATTAACAGCCTTTTGAATATAACCAGAATTGAAGAAGGAAGATTCCTTTACAAGCCAGTTCTAACTGATTTCCAGCCAATAGTTCAAGATGTAGTAAGCTCTTTAAAGGAGGAAATTAAAAAGAAAAAAATTAAATTTGAATTCAGAAAACCAAGAGAGAAATTACCGAAAGTAAAAGTTGATATAGAAAAAATAAGAATAGCTGTCAATAATCTAATAGATAATGCGATTAAATATACCCCAGTTAAAGGAGCAGTGACTATTTCAATAGAGTGTGGCAAAAAAGAAATAGAGTTCTCAGTTTCTGATAATGGTGTAGGCATTCCTAAAGATCAACAACAAAGAATATTTACTAAATTTTTCCGGGGGGCTAATGTGGTTAGAATGGAAACTACGGGAACTGGTCTTGGTCTCTATATTACCAAAAATATTATTGAGGCCCACGGCGGCAGAATTTGGTTTGAAACAGGAAAAGAAAAGGGCGTTACCTTTTATTTCGTTCTCCCCATTATAAGAAAATTTGAAGAATTTTTAAAAGAATTTTAACACTTTCTGTAAGTTAACTTTATTAACTTAAAACCTATGATTACTCAATTAATAATGGTTTCCACAATTTTCTTGCTTATTTTTTCAGGGGAAAATATTCTTCAAAAGAGCAAAGCAATAAATTACTTTCCTGGAAAAATTTTTAGTTTAGGTTTATTTCTTATAGCAACTGGAATTTTATTTTATGCAATAAGGGATATATTCATCCAATTTAAAATGTACGAAATCCAAAATTATTTTGTCCAATATGGAGCAACCCTTCATTTTATTGGTGGACTTTTTATATTTTGGTTTCTAAGTAGAGAATTTACACCAAAAACCTTCATTCGACATTTCGCCTTTCTCTTGTTTCTTCTTGTTATGATTTTTTTTATTTTACTCTCTACTGGAGAAATATTTACAATTGAACGCGAACTACAAGCAGCCCCATTTGAACCCTTTCCTTATTTTGTAATCAGGAATTTTATTTCCGTTCCTTTAGGCAATGTTTATTTATTAGCGATAATTGTTTCTTTAGCTATTTTAACCTCTGGAATAATGTTGTATAATTCTTTAAAGGAAGGAAACAAAACCCTAAGAACTAAAGGATTGTTTTATGCTTTGGGGATATTGCTTTTGATTATTCCAATGGTAATATGTATGTTGGTTTCCCCAATCTACGCCAGAATTGGGTATTTGATCGGAGCGATTTTAATATATAAAGGGCTTAGAATAAAAGGCCTGACTGTGGATAACTTCTAACTATTAACCTAATCTGGCTTATAGATTAGGTGTTGATACAAAATTTCTAATAATGTAAAATATAATAATATGATAAAAAAAATTCTTATTATTGAAGATGAAGAAATTATGGCTGATCTCCTCCAAAAAAAACTAACCGAGGAAGGTTATAAAATTTCGGTAGCTCGGGATGGAGAAGAAGGTCTTAAAGTGATGAAGGAAGTAAAACCCGATCTTATTTTATTAGATATTGTTATGCCCGGGATGGGAGGCTTTGAAGTGATGGAGGAGATGCAAAAAAATTGGGAATTAAAAAGAATTCCAATTATAGTTATTTCCAACTCTGGTCAGCCAGTAGAATTAGACCGCGCTCAAAAATTAGGAGCTAAAGATTGGTTAGTCAAAACTGAATTTGACCCTCAAGAAGTAATTAATAAAGTAATAAAACAAATTGGTAAGTAATATGGCTAAAACAATTCTAATAGTTGAAGATGATAAATTTTTAAGAGAACTCATCGCTAAAAAACTTTCAAGCGAAGGCTATAAAGTTTCTGAAGCCATCGATGGAGAAGAAGGAGTAAAAAAGATAAAAGAGGAAAAGCCGGATTTAATTTTATTAGATTTAATTTTGCCTGGAGTTGATGGTTTTGAAGTTTTATCTCAAACGAAAGAAGACTCAACCCTATCCCAAATTCCAGTAATTATCCTTTCTAATCTTGGTCAAAAAGATGATGTAGAGAAAGGGCTTAAGATGGGTGCGGCTGACTATTTAATTAAAGCTCACTTTACTCCCGGAGAAATTATTGAGAAAATTAGAACCATCCTCAAATAAATACACTAATTAGCGCCAATAATTTCACCAATAAACACGAAAAAAAATATTAGTGGTATTTCGTGAGAATATTAGTGGAATTTTATGTATTTATTATGCCAGAATTGCCAGAGGTGGAAACAATAGTTTTAGATTTAAGAAAAAACCGAGCACATAAAATTTATGTGCTTGGTTTATTAATGTATGCCTGAATTACCGGAAGTGGAAACAATTAAAAGAGATTTGGAAAACATGATTGTAGGCAAAAAGATTAAAGATATAGAAGTAAAAAGAGCTAAAACCATTAAAGAACCAAGCGTAGAGAACTTTGTCAAAAGGATGCAAAATCAAGAGATTAAAGGGATTTCTCGCCGAGGTAAGGTGCTTATTTTAAAATTTTCTAATCAGTATTTAATTATTCATTTACGGATGACTGGTCAGATTATTTATGGCGATAAACAACAAAATAGTAAAGTCGCTTTTCGTCTTTCCGATGGAAAGTATTTAAGTTTTCTTGACCAACGGGTAATGGGAGAGATAAGGTTAATTAATAATTGGCAAGAATTACCATTTATTCATAAGATGGGGCCCGAACCCTTAGAGAAAGAATTTAGCTTGGAGAAATTTCAGGAAATACTCAAAAAGAAGAAGACACGAATAAAGCCTCTTTTAATGGACCAAACTTTTATTGCCGGTATTGGTAATCTCTATGCTGTAGAGATATTATTTAGGGCAAAGGTAAATCCTCTTCGCCCTGCCGAGAGCTTAAACCCGGCAGAGGTAAGAGAAATTTATCTGGCAATTAAAGAGATTTTACAAGAAGGGATCAAGTATCGGGGCTCATCGGTAAATACCTATCGCGATACCCGTGGTGAAAAAGGAAATTTTGCGCAAAGGCTCCAGGTTTATAATCGGGCAGGACAAGCTTGTTTTAAGTGTGGAGCCCTTATAAAAAAAATAGATTTAGGCGGACGCGGAACATATTTTTGCCCCAAATGCCAAAAGGCGAAGAGATAAGTCTCTTCGCCTCGCTACATGGAGGCTCGGTAATCAATGAATTTTCAATTCATTTCAATTTTCAATAATCAATGAATTTTCAATTCATTTCAGTTTTCAATAAATCTTCAATTTATTTCAACTTATGATTATTTTTCTTTACGGTCCAGATACTTATAGGAGTCGGAAAAAATTAAATGAAATGATCGAATATTATAAAAAAATCCGTAAAAGTGGATTAAATTTAAAGTATTTTAATGGAGAAGATTTAAAGTTTGAAGAGTTTCGAAATGAAATTCAATCCGCCCCGATGTTTAGTGAAAAAAAATTAATTATTTTAAGAAATGTTTTTTTAAATAGAGTTTTTAAAGAAAAATTTTTGAAAGATTTCAAAAAATTTCTTAACTCAAAGAATATTATCTTATTTTATGAAGAGAAAGAAGTTGACGAGAAAGACTCTCTTTTTAAAAATTTGAAGAAATATGCAAAAAGCCAAGAATTTAAATTATTAAAGGGGCAGAAATTGAAAAATTGGGTGAAAAAAGAGCTTAGAAACTATGGAGTGAATATTGAAGAGGAAGCCTTAGAAAAATTAATCCGCTTTATCGGAAACAATCTCTGGCAGTTTTCAAATGAAATTAAAAAGCTAGTTAGTTACCGAGCCCCGCGACAGCAGGGCGAAGGTGGAAAAGAGAACGAAGTTCTCTTTAACCACAAAGAAAAGCAAAAAATTGGGTTAAAAGATGTTGAGCTTTTAGTAAAACCAAAAATTGAGGCAGATGTTTTTAAAACCATTGATGCCATAGCTCTTAGAAACAAAATTCAAGCTCTTTCTTTGGTCCACAAGCACCTCGAAAAAGGAGATTCTCCTTTATATCTTATTCATATGATTAATTTCCAGTTTCGTAATCTTTTAATTATAAAAGATTTAATTGAGAGGGATAAAACTTATAATATTATTTTAAAACAAATCAAGCTCCATCCCTACATTATTAAAAAAAGTTATTGGCAGGCTGAAAAATTTACAATTGCTGAGTTAAAAAAAATCTACCAAAAAATATTTCAGGTAGATTTAGCGGTGAAAACAGGTAAAATAGAGCCAGAAACTGCTTTAGATTTACTTATTGCCGAGATTTAAATATTAATTTTGTTATTCTTGATTTCTTCCTATCTGCTGTATTCCTCTTAATTAATTTAGTTTTGGCTGATTTGTCTAATAACTTATAAACCCTAGGTAAAAGTTTTTCAGCTTCTTTGGGCCTCTTTTCAGAAATTAAATTCTTAACCTCTTTTAAAAGGTTTTTTATTTTTTTCTTTTTTTGAATATTTCTAACCTTTCTTTTTTTACTCTTTCTCAGGGCTTTTTTAGCTGATTTAGTAATAGGCATAGGTGTTTTGTTAAATGAGAAATTAAAAATGCAAAATTATATTATCACATTTCTCATTTTAAAGCAACTTTCCACTTTCCACTTTCAACTTCTCTATTAAATCACGAACTTCAGCTGCTCTTTCAAAATCTAAATTTACCCCAAATTTTCTTTTTATTCAAGTTTAAGTTAAAATAAAATGATGAAGAATTTGATTAAAAAATTTATCCCTTCATTTTTATTAAGCTGGTATCATTTTTTACTGTCTTTTTTTGGTGCTTTTTTATATCAGTCCCCGTCTAAAAAAATAAAAATAGTTGGGGTAACCGGCACCAATGGGAAATCAACAGTAGTTGTCCTAATAGTAAAAATTTTAGAGGAAGCAGGATACAAAGTTGCTTCTTTGTCTTCAATTAAATTTAAAATTAGAGATAAAGAATGGCCCAATACTTTAAAAATGACCATGCCCGGCCGTTTTAAACTGCAGAAATTTTTAAGACAATCTTTAAATTCAGGATGTCAGTATGCAGTTTTGGAAGTAACTTCCGAAGGAATAAAACAGCATCGCCACCGCTTCATTGATTTTGATGTAGCAGTATTTACTAATTTAACCCCAGAGCACATTGAGGCCCACAAAGGATTTGAAAACTATAAAAAGGCTAAAGGCAAACTCTTTCAAGCAACTAAAGGAATTCATATTATTAATTCAGATGATGAAAATGCAAAGTATTTTTTGCAATTTTCAGCAAAGAAAAAATATACCTATGGTTTAAATAGCGGAGATATTAATGCTAAAGACGTTCAATTAAAACTTTCTATGATAGGTAGTTTCAATGTTTATAATGCTCTGGCAGCAATTTCTGTTGGAGTGTCTCAAGGGGTTGATTTGGAAATCTGTAAGAAAGCTGTTGAGAAAGTTAAAGTAATTCCAGGAAGGATGGAAGAAGTAATTTCTAAGCCCTTTAAAGTTTTTGTTGATTACGCTTTTACTCCAAATGCACTTGAAAAGGTTTATCAAACCCTGGCTACTAATCATAAACTACCAATTGCTAAATTAATCTGTGTGTTGGGTGCTTGTGGTGGGGGAAGAGACAAATGGAAAAGACCAATTTTAGGTAAAATAGCAGCTAAATATTGTGATAGAATAATTGTAACAAATGAGGATCCATATGATGAAAATCCGATGGAAATCATTGAGCAAGTGGTTGGGGGAGCAAATGGTAAAACTAAAAAAATAATAGACAGAAGAGAAGCAATTAGACAGTCTCTAAGATGTGCTCGGGCTGGAGATATAGTGGTTATTACCGGCAAAGGTTCAGAACCCTGGATTTGTGTTGCAAAGGGAAAGAAGATACCATGGGACGATAGAAAAATAGTTAACGAGGAATTCGGAAGGCTGAAAGTATGAAAAAATTTGAAATTTTGGAACATAAAGCTGACTTAAAAATTAGA
>CAZBBD010000001.1:0-7226 GCA_964490315.1 uncultured Candidatus Saccharibacteria bacterium | reverse complement strand
ATTAGAGCCTTTGGTGGAGATAAAAAAAGACTTTTTTTGAACATGCTTTTAGGAATGACAGAAAATCAAAGACCGAAAACTAGGAGCAGGAAAAAAGTTAAGCGAGAAATTAAAATAAAATCAATTAATTTGCCAACTTTGTTAGTTGATTTTTTAAACGAGGCTCTTTACTTAAGTCAGATTAATAAAGAGGTTTATTTTGAAGCTAATTTTAAAAAATTCTCTAATGCAGAATTAGAAGGAGAATTAATGGGTCAAAAAATTGAAAGATTTGGAGAAGACATTAAGGCGGCAACTTATCACGATTTAGGTATTCATCAAAAACCCAAACCTCAGCGAAGGGTGGAGATGAACAAAGTTCATCGACTGAAAGATAAGACCTGGGAAGCCGTTGTCTTGTTTGACGTTTGACAAAAAACTAAAAATAAATTATAATTTAATCAGCGACATTAAAATAAAAAACAGGAGGAGGGAATGCAGGATACCGAAGATTATACTGATTTTAATGAACTCAATGTTGTTCATGTTGCCGATTTGCTTTCAAATTCCAATAATGGAAACTTAGATTCAGTAGTCAAGGAAGAAAAATGTAAGCTTTGCGGAAGATCCGTAAGCCGCTATAGCGAATATACAATTTGTGATGTCTGTCAGAGAAACCTCAAAGAAAAGGCAAGGATTGAAAGGGAAACTATAATAGCCTCCCTTAGCAAAAAGGACATGGAATCAAGCTCAAGGTTACCTGTTGACGAGGTCGATTCTTTAAAGGAATATAGAAGAAAGGGGTGAATAATAAAAAAACTAGTTGCCAAATAATAGCTTCAAAATATGGCTGCCCAAAATGCGGCCATCTTTTTTTAGAAAACTAAGATAAACTCCGTTGGAAATTATTTTTACTTAGTCTTATTATTAGAAAGTTGGATTTAAATTCCTAACAGGGTAAAATAAAATAGGCGATGAGAACTTTGTCCTCATCTTCACCCTCACTTCCTTCGGAAGTTCGGTATATGGTTTCTAAAAAGGATTTTACCCCGAAGTAGAATAAAGCTCACCACGGGGCAAGGAAAAATATCAGAATTCAAGTCTATGATAAACAAAAAGGATTTTAGAAAAATAAATAACTATTTGTGGGAAATTCCGAAGAGCTTTAGAGGGGATATGCGAGTTCCAGCCAGAGTTTATGTTTCTGAAGAAATGTTAGAAGATTGCCTTCGAGACGAATCAATCCCTCAGCTAATTAATACTTCTGCTTTACCCGGGGTGGTGAACTATGTTATGGCTATGCCCGATATGCATGAAGGCTATGGTTTCCCAATTGGAGGGGTGGCAGCTACCGACGTTGAAAATGGAGTGATTTCGCCCGGAGGAGTGGGATTCGACATTAATTGTGGAATGAGGGTTTTAAAATCAGAGCATTCAGAAAAAGAAATTAAACCTTATCTTGAAAAATTAGCTGCCGAAATTCAAAAAGAAGTTCCTTCTGGTTTAGGAAGAGGAAGGCAAGTTAAATTAGATATCTCTCAAATCAACAAAATTTTAGAAGAAGGGGTGCCGAAGTTGGTAGAACAAGGATATGGAGTGGAAGAAGATGCTGAAAATTGTGAAGCTAACGGAAAACTCTCCCGGGCTGATCCTGATTTAGTTTCTGATCATGCTAAGAATCGCGGAAGAGATCAAGTTGGTACTCTCGGAAGTGGAAATCACTTTCTGGAAATCCAAAAAGTAGAAGAAATTTTTGATGAAAACGCAGCAAAAGTATTCGGGCTATTTAAAGACCAGATTGTAATTATGATTCATACCGGAAGCAGGGGATTAGGGCATCAAATTTGTACAGATTACTTAAAAGTAATGCAAAGAGCAGTGGAGAAATATAAAATAAGCTTGCCTGACCGGGAATTAGCTTGCGTCCCATTTAATTCTCCTGAAGGTCAAAGATACTTTAGAGCAATGTCTGCTGGAGCTAATTATGCCTGGTCTAATCGTCAGATGATTACCTATTATACGAGAAAGGCCTGGAGGAGTATTTTAGGAGAAAAAGAAAATCTAAAATTGCTTTATGATGTAGCTCACAATATTGCTAAAATTGAAAAGTATAATATTAAAGGGAAAGAAACGGAACTCGTTGTTCATCGCAAGGGAGCTACCAGGGCTTTTCCACCCGGTCATCCAGAAATTCCTGAAAAATATAGGAAAGTAGGCCAGCCGGTTTTAATTCCTGGTTCGATGGGGACCGCTTCTTATATTTTAGTAGGCCAGGAAAAAGGGAAGGAAGCTTTTTATTCTACAAACCATGGGGCGGGTAGGGCTATGTCCCGTCATGAAGCAATGCGAAGAGTTTCTGGACAAGAAGAAGTAAAAAGATTAGAATCAAAAGGTATTATTATTAAATGCCGGTCTCTTAGAGGAATTGCTGAAGAAGCTCCACTGGCTTACAAAAATATTGAAAGTGTGGTAGAAGTAGTTCACAGCGCTGGTTTATCAAAAAAGGTAGCAAAATTGGTGCCTGTAGCAGTAATTAAAGGAGAATAATTTACTAAATTCAAAATGCAAAATTATAATTTCAAATCCAAAAGCTTTGAAAATATAAAAAATTTTATCTTCGATGAAAAAAAGAAAACTTCCCAAAAGTATTCGAAAACACATTCGTCAAGAAAAAACTCGGATTCGCCGGGAAGTTTTAGATATTAAAGAGCAAGAAAAACAAATTCAAGAAATATATAAAAAATTTTTTAAAGCACCTCAAAATAAAATTTCTACAAAAACTGGCTAAAAAGCCAGTTTTTGATAAAATTAGATGGGTAATCGGGTTCGATTAGAACAGTAGCGGTTTAGAAGAAAAGAGCGGAGCTCAAAGAAAATTAAAAAATTATTTATAACTCGCCCCGTGTCGGAAAAACAGGCTAAGGGGGGGGTTCCCCAAATTTGCGAAGCAAATTTGGGGTAGAGAAGGTTTCTAGAGGGGAGTTGAGACTATGAAGAAATACTCATCTAAAACCAAGCTTTCGTTTACGGAAACGAGTTGAAAAGATAAATCTCTTCTTCACCCTTCGCCCAGGGCTAAAAAAGGAAAACTGGCCTATCGTACACCAAGTCGATTTATTTATCAAAAATGCCAGAAAACAATAAAGAACAAAATCAAAAAGAGATAATTTCACCTTCTTATAAAGTTTTCTTTTGGGAGGCTTTTTTATTTTGTTTGACTTTAGGTTTAGGGATTGCTGCTGCCTTTAAAATAAATAAAATTTTAGAGTTTGAAAAAATTGTTCTTCCTCAAATTTCTTTTTGGAAATTTATTCTTTATTTTCTTTTCGCTACTTTATTTATTTTTCTTATCTCTCATTTTGTAAAATTTAAAAAAGGGAAAGGAATATTTTTTAAAGCTATTTTTATTTTAGCAACGTTTGGAGGAGGATTCTTATTGCTTAATTGCTGGATTCCAGGCCTCCCTGCTTTAATTTTAATGGTAAGTTTAGCCTTCTGGTGGCTGAAAAGACCCTCGGTTTTAAATCAAGATCTTTGTATAATTTTAGGAATAGCTGGAATAGGTAGTAGCTTGGGATTAAGCCTTATTCCCTTAATGGTAATAGCTCTTTTGCTAATTTTTTCAATCTACGATTTTATTGCTGTTTATAAAACAAAACATATGGTAAAGATGACAAAAGAAATGATTGAAAGCAAGGCTATTTTAGCTTTAGTAGTCCCTCCTGACTTTTCTGATTTTAAAGAAAGTTTAGAAAAGATTCAACCGGGCGGGAAATTTCTAATTTTAGGAGGAGGAGATATTGTTTTCCCTTTGCTTTTTTGTGCTTCCCTGATCCCTTCTCCTTTTGGGATTTTTAATTCTTTGGTAGTAGCTATTTTCTCTTTAATCGGGCTTTTTATTGGTTTTTGGTTTTTTACTTCTCAAAAAACCCGAAAACCAATTCCGGCTCTGCCCCCAATTGCCTTTTTTTCAATAATTGGCTTTTTAATCACTAAATTATTTTAATCATATAGGTATTTCCTAACACGTAGCCAAGCTGGCGATAATAACCGCGGACCCCGACGCCAGAAATAACAGTGATTTTATTTAATCCAAATTCTTTTTTAGTTATTCTTTCTGCTATCTTGACTAATTTTCGCCCCAATCCTCTGTGCTGGGGCGAAATTACATAGATGTCGCTTATGTAATTTAGGGGGCGGAGTTGACCGTAGGTATGGAGCTCTCTAATTATTGCTTTCTTTTGGGAGGTGAGACGAAGACGAAGCAAGCTGTAAAGTTTTGTCCGATTTTTATTTTCAAAGCTTAAAAATATTTCTTTCCCTTCAGAAGCATTATAATCTTGGCGGAATAAATATAATTTTTCTTTAGGGTTATAATTTTCCTTAATTTCTCTACATCTTATACATCTACATTTCCACCCTTCTTTTTCAGAATCTTTAGCAATAATTTGTCTCAGATTAGAAATTTTAGCAGGACCCACAACGATACTCTGGGAAGGAATGTCTCTGGTTATTCTTTGAATTCTTACATAATAAGGAATTTTCTTTTTAATTAATTTAATAAGATCTATCAACTCTTTGTCTTTGTAGGGATTATATTTGCCTTTTTGCCACCACCGGTAAAGAAAAGCTTCTTTTAGCAGGGCGGTAGGATAGATTTTCAAAAGATCTGGTTGAAAATTAGAGTTAGAGAATAGTTCTCTAAACATTTTTTCATCTTTTTTTAAATTAGAACCTGGTAAATTGGGCATCATCTGGTATAAAACTTTAAATCCAGCATCCTTTAAAAGTTTTGTTGCCCGAATTGTTTCTTTCACTCCATGGCCTCTTTTATTTAATTTTAAAACATTATCATAAATACTCTGGACTCCCAACTCTACCATTGTTGCCCCCAATTGTCTTAATTGTTTAATTTCCTTAATATTAATAAAGTCGGGTCTGGTTTCTATTGATAAACCAATTATCCGATGTTTGGCTTTCTCGTTGAGTTTTTGAGCTTCTTCTAATTTTTTGCTTTCTCTATTGTTACAGGCATCAAAACATCTTTTTACAAACCAAACTTGGTACGATCGCGGATAATAAGACCAAGTTCCTCCAATTATTCGCAGTTCAATTTTATCTGTTGGATGACCTTCATATTCTAACATTTCAATTCTTTTTTTAACTTGTAGATAAGGATTATACTTTAACTTCTTCGCTCTTTCCACTGCTGGTTCTCCGGACAAATAACTTTTAGGAATACCTTTTTCTTTTGGGCAATAAATGCATTTTCCAGGGCAAGGATAGGGTTTGGTTAAAACTGAAACATTAACAATTCCAGAAAGAGAACGAATTGGCCTGGTCCGAAACAATCTCTCTAATTTTTCTGATAATTTCACTCTTTTGTTTTTAACCATTCCGTGATAAGTTTTTAGTAGAGCAATATTACTAGGACATGGAATTTTATGCTTTTTTGCTATTTTTCTTTTAATTACAGCTAAACCGGCCGGAGTTTTTACACGGTTTTTAATTAACTCTTGAATTATTAATTCATTTGTCTCCATAAATGGAAAAAAGCTACGCGGAATATTTGCTTAAAAAGACTACAGAAGATTATAACCTGATTGCTAAGCAATTTTCAAGTACTCGGCGTTTTTTTTGGAGAGAACTTTTACCTTTAATTCAATATATTAGACCTGGAGAAAAAGTTTTAGATTTAGGGTGTGGCAACGGTAGATTATTTGGGGTTTTAAAAGACAAACAAGTTGATTATGTGGGGGTGGATAGTGCTGAAAAATTTGTTGAAATAGCCCAGGAGAATTATCCTGATGGAAAATTCCAGGTAGCTAGTGCTCTAAACTTACCATTTTCTAATAACTACTTTGACAAGGTTTATAGTATTGCTGTTTTCCATCATATTCCTTCTAAAGAATTTCGTCTTTTATTTTTGAAAGAAGTAAGGCGAGTTTTAAAGCCGGGAGGGTTGCTTATTCTCACCGTTTGGAATCTTAATCGGCTGGAAAGTATCAAGCTTATTTTAAGATATACTTTTTTGAAACTTTTAGGTTTAAGTAAATTGGATTTTGGAGACGTTCTAGTTTTTTGGGGGAAGACTTGCCAGCGCTATTTCCATAACTTTACCCAAAGAGGACTTAAACAAATAATTCAGAAAGCAGACTTAAAAGTAAAAAAAGCTGGCATTTTGAAAAGACTAGAAAGAAAAGATAATAATATTTATATCGTTGCTGAAAGGCGATGAAAACTTTGTTTTCATCTTGACGCTTCACTAACATTCGCGTAAATAATGTCCCCGTAGTTCAATGGATAGAATATGGTCCTCTGGAGACCGGGATGGAAGCCCGCCCCGCACCTTTTATGCTCTCGTAGTGTAACGGATAAAACAGAGACCCCCGGAGTTTCAGATGTGGGTTCGATTCCCACCGAGAGCACTAATAAGGGTGCGGGGTGAAACTCTTTCCAAGGACACAAAAATTTAATACAAAGCGAAGGTTAAAGTATGGGTCTCAAACTGGGGATAAATTGGGGATAAAAACTCTCAATCATCATTTTTCCTTCAATAAATAAAAATTAAAAAACTTGACAAACATTCCTAAAAAAATAATATTAGGAATGAGGGGGTGCGAGAATTTTTCTCTATAGGACTAACAGTTTTTAATAAAGGAGGTTAAAGACGTCTCTAACCCAAGTCCAGTTAGGTTTAAGCTGAAGCCAAGTATATTAAGGCTGTTCCCCCCTCATCAAAAAAGAGGCATTTCGCCTCTTTTTTGGTTTTAAAAGATATGCTAAAATAAGTATGTATGAAGTATAAAATTGCTGTTTCTGGTGCCGCTCGAATTAGCCACTGCTCTAAGGGCGTTAAAAAGATTTCGAGAGAAGTTGGTAGAATTATTGCTCGTCAAAATTGCATCTTGGTTACTGGAGCAACAACTGGCGCTCCTTATTTTTCTGCTTTAGGTTGTAAAGAAGCCGGTGGTTTTAATGTTGGTTTTTCCCCTGCCACTTCAGAAGCTGCTCATTTAAAAACTTATAAATTACCAGTAGATCCTTTTGATGTAATGATTTATACTGGGGCTGATTATGTGGGGAGAAATGTAATTATGACTAAATCAGTAGATGGAGTAATTATTATTTGTGGCAGAATGGGGACCTTACATGAATTTGCTACCGCCTTTGAAATTCAAAAACCAATCGGAATTTTAGAAAAAACTGGTGGAACCGCAGATAAAATAAGAAATATTGCCGTCGGT